>JAIROD010000637.1 GCA_031257725.1 Planctomycetaceae bacterium
ATTTTTACCATTTTGTTCCGTTGGTATTGCGTTATTCAGATAAAAACATTGATTCCCTATCGTTACAACGCAAAACCAACGGCTAGGTTGGAAACATCCCGCTGGGATGTAAAAAACTGCTCGGAAATATGACAAAAAATTAAAATAGACAGTTGCGTTGTGCTTTACCTGCGGTGATGCTCCTCTCGTCCCAGCGGAATTAATATAAAATAACGTATCACGAAAATTCCGCAAATATTTATAATAACAATAACAATAATACATTAAATAAATGACTCAACTTAAAGGAATTATTCTTGCCGGCGGTGCCGGTTCACGGCTTCACCCGATTACGCTTGGAGTCAGTAAGCAACTTTTGCCGGTTTTCGACAAACCGCTGATTTATTATCCGCTTTCGGTGTTGATGCTTGCCGGAATCCGGGAAATACTGATTATTTCAACACCGCAGGATTTACCGTATTTTCAACATCTACTCTGTAACGGTTCTCAGTGGGGACTCCGTTTTGAGTTCGCCGAACAACCGAAACCGGAAGGATTGGCGCAAGCGTTCATTATCGGACGAAAATTTGTCGGCGATGCCCGTGTTGCGTTGGTTCTTGGCGACAACATTTTTTACGGACGGAGTTTTCGTAAACTCCTTCAACATGCCGGAAACCGTGAACATGGAGCGTCGGTTTTTGCCTATCAGGTTCGCGATCCGTCACGATTTGGCGTTGTCGAAATGGATGCGTCCGGTAAAGCAATTTCAATTGAAGAAAAACCAAAAGTTCCAAAATCACAATTGGCGGTAACCGGACTTTATTTTTACGATAATCGTGTTCTGGATTTTGCAGCGTCGCTGAAACCGTCAACACGCGGCGAGTTGGAAATCACGGATTTGAACCGAATCTATCTTGAACAGGGTGAACTCCATGTCGAATTTTTTGGTCGCGGTTTTGCTTGGCTTGATACCGGAACGCCCGAATCATTACTGCAAGCATCCATTTTCGTACAAACTCTCCAGGAACGTCAGGGACTTATGATTGCATCGCCGGAAGAAGTTGCGTTACGAGAAGGTTTTATTAACGCCGACCAAGTAGAAAAAATCGCCCGGACAATGAATAACGAATACGGACAATATTTATTACGATTGGTTCACGAACAAATTCATGAATAAAATTAACAGTTTTTTTTCAATGATTTAAATGATTTAATTGTTATATTGTTATATTGTTATATTGTTATATTAAACTTTATTAGCATGTTTTTGGGTTAAGTCTAACAACGCGGGACAAGCCTGCGCTGTTAACTTTTGGTAGATTCTGAATGATGAGAGATTCCCAAAGGAGAATGACCGATGTCGATAGTTTGGCGTGAAGGGATAATCAGCGATGTTGAAATTCGTCTGTTGAATAAACGGACAGATTCACGCGGTTGGTTGAGCGAATTATTTCGAAGTGATGAACTTAAACCGGAACTGTTACCGGCAATGTGTTATGTTAGTGAGACCTTGCCCGGCGTAACGCGAGGTCCGCACGAACATGTCGATCAAACTGATTTTTTTGCGTTTTTTGGTCCTGGTGATTTGAAACTGCATCTTTGGGATTATCGTCCGGATTCTCCAACTTATTGCTACAAAATGATTGTTTTGGTTGGTGCTTCCAATCCTACTGTTGTCATTGTTCCGCCGGGGGTTGTCCATGCTTATCGATGTGTTTCGGATATTCCCGCTTTGGTGCTGAATGCTCCCAACCGGCTCTATGCCGGAAAAGGAAAAAAGGAGAACGTCGATGAAATCCGTCACGAAAATATTACGGATTCGCCGTTTGTCCTTGATGAATAAATTAACGTTTCAAGAAAAATATTTATTTTTGTTCTCTATCAACGGACTATTTGTTTTCGCAACATGCGATTATTCACTTTTGTTAACGGCGGGGTTTACTCCGCGATGGCACAAAGACGGGGTACTCCCCGTCGTTAACTTATTTTTTCAAAATATTTACAACGAAAATTTATGCGACCGAAAATTCTTTTAACCGGTGGTTCCGGGCAAGTTGGTTACGAATTGATCCAAACACTTTCACCGTTGGCGGAAGTTCACGCTATTGATATTCAGGATGTTGATCTTTCTGACACGTTAGCGTTGGAACATTTTGTACGAAATCATAATCCGATTGATTTGATTGTTCATCCGGCGGCGTTTACTGCGGTTGATTTAGCGGAGGAACAACCGGAGTTGGTGCGGGCGGTCAATACGGATTCATCGCGTGTTCTTGCTGAAGAAGCGGTGAGGCGAAATATTCCGATGATTTATTATTCAACGGATTATGTTTTTGACGGCAGCCGGTCTTTTAATTTACGTTACAACGAAGACGACCGGACGTCGCCGCTTTCGGTGTATGGATTAACCAAGCGTGACGGAGAAACGGCGGTTCGGACTATTTGTAAAAAACACTGTATATTACGACTTTGTTGGGTATATGGACTTCGGGGGCAAAATTTTTTCCAGACCATGTTACGGTTGTATCATCAAGGTACAACGCCTAATGTTGTTCATGATCAAATTGGTGCGCCAACTTGGTCGCGGGTTATTGCGATGACCACAGCGATAATAGTTCCAAAAATTTTGAATGCTCCGCGTGAGGAGCGTTGGGGATTTCCTTGGGGAACTTATCATATTTGTGCGAGTGGAGTTGCGAGTTGGCATGATTTTGCAACAGCAATTTTTGTTGAAATGAACCGGCAAACCGGACACAATATTGAATTACCGAAACCGATTTCTTCTTCGGAGTATCCGGTTAAGGCAATACGCCCCAAAAATTCACGTTTAGACAACACCAAACTTGAAAAAATATTAAACTTGAAACTTCCCGATTGGCAAACACAACTTGCTTGGTGTCTTGATGCGATAAAGAATAAATAAACAATTGTCTTGTCAAAATTGATCTTTCGGAATTTTCGGCGAATCATTGCCAATGGGAAACTCTCATCATTCAGAATTTACCGAAAGTTAACGGCGTGGGCTTGCCCCGCGTTGTTAGGTTTGCCCCCAAAACACGGGGTAAACCCCGTCGTTAACTATTGGGAATCTCTCATCATTCGGAATTTACCGAACGTTAACGGCGTGGGCTTGCCCCGCGTTGTTCGACTTAACCCCCAAACACGGAGTAAACCCCGCCGTTATAATCTGCGTAAATCTGTGGATAAAATAAAAATAGACCGTTCCCGAAAACTTCGTCGTCTGCTCGTAACAATTCAGTCGTCGGTCTTAGCATACTTTTTTGAGTAATTCCCAAAGGGGAGTAATATATCAGTGGAATTTGCGAAAAC
>JAIROD010000659.1 GCA_031257725.1 Planctomycetaceae bacterium
ATATTTTTCGCCCGCACCGAAAACATCTCTACCAATTACTCGCAAACGAAAAACAAATTCCACATCTTATTATTTCGTCAATGTATATGGCTGTTCAAGGATTGTTAATCATTGGATACCTTGTTTGCTTACAATTTAACGAAACAGTTATATTGTGTTACATTGTATTTTCATTAATTGTTACTATGTTGCAGTACATTATCATAAAGAAACGTATTGTTTTTGTAACTATTCACCGTCCATTGGGAACAGACAGGAATTGTTGTGGTACAAACGGTATTGAATCGGATCAACACCGTTAGGTATTTTCCATGAATAACCGCCTGTTATACACATCACGCCCTTGCAGGGTTAAGAAAGAGAAAGATGCAATTTTACTAGGAAGTTTGCGAACCGGCGCGTTAAACGATGAAAATGTAACTGTCTATTTTACTTTATTAATTTCAAAGTGATATTAAATTCACGTAAC
This sequence comes from Planctomycetaceae bacterium, assembly GCA_031257725.1. Lineage (GTDB taxonomy): Bacteria > Planctomycetota > Planctomycetia > Pirellulales > Thermoguttaceae > WRKP01. The sequence goes on from JAIROD010000659.1 coordinate 470, forward strand.
TATCATCAACTACTATTTTGTCATGAAAGGACATTTCCAATGTAGGCGTGTGTACGGCGAGTACACCGCACACACGCCTACATTGGAAATGTCCCTTCGGGACGAAATAGTTGTTTACGAGACGACCTTTCGCTAATCGTGTTTAAAATAGACAGTTACAAAATTTGTATTATTGTCTTTAATATTGAAATAAAAAATATGAACAAATTTATAACGGCTATGTTGAAGATGTTTTTTCCAAAACAATAATCGTATTTGCGGGAATGATCTTTAATTCAATATGACCACTGGTACTTTGTAAGTTTCTATGATTAACGTAATCAGATTCAGCGTAATTTTCTGAATTGCCGTTTAGGATTTCATGCCATTGACCAGCAACAATTGAAGAATGGTTAATAATATATCCTTGATTAAAAGAATAATTATTGAGAGAACTTATAACAATATAATTACCGTTTTCATCCCATCGGCAGAAGGCAATGATTCGATTAATATTGTGAACATGCAGCAACTCAATATGATCAGAACGAAATGCCGATTTGTTTCGACGCAACAAAATCGCCGCACGATAAAATTCAAACATTGATCTGCCAACTCCGTGTTGTTGAGCATAAATATCTTCTCGTTTCGATAAAACATCGTCGTACAAAAAATCATTCAGAAAAGCAACATCTTCTCCAAATAAAAACATCGGTATCCCCACAGAAAATAACGACAAGGCAAAGACCACACGACTCCGCGATTCCGCATACGGACGATTCTGTTGACTTAAATGATTCCGCACAGCAAGAATCATCGTTCGATGTGATCTTTGATCCGGATCTGGATTGTCACGTCCCGCATTGCCGGCTTCATCGTGGGAAATATGATAAACAACTTTTCGATGATCAGTTGACACCAGAGTCGAACCAAACCAGTCCATCGCCAATGGTTCATCTCCACCATATCCGGCTGTCGGAATCAGTTTTGCATAATTGTTGCCAAAATTAGCACCGTTGAGATGGTGATGGAAATCCGCATACCAAACCGCATCAAAACCAAGACCATTATTCTCAACCGAACACGTTACAGCATCCCAACCAGAATGATCTTCCGCCATTAAAAAAACATTCGGTTTGGCTTCACGAATACAACGCGACCACTCACGTAAAAAATCTCCGCCACTAGCATTCGCATCATTCATTGTGTTGCCGTTTGCATGTAAACGGTTATAAGAATGAATTGAGGTTGTTTGATCAACACGGAATCCATCGACATGAAATTCCTTGAGAAGCGTAACAGCACTCGAAATAAAAAGATTACGCACAAAAAAATCACTGTAACGCGGCGCAAAACCTGTTGACATATTATCAAGATAACCGCCATCACCTTCCGCATAATCAAAAGGATTGCCATGATACCAGTAATAAATATTTTTCTCATTATCATTTGTATCGTAGAACCATTCGGCTCGTTCCGCGTTGGCGGCAAAATGATTGTAAACAACATCAAAAATCACAGCAATTCCACATTGATGAGCCGCTTTGATAAAGTGTTTCATTTTATCACGTCCGCCGCCGCTAAATTCTATTGCAAAATGGTGCGTTGTCGAATATCCCCACGTTTCCGGTCGATCACCATATTCTGCAACCGGAAGTAATTCCACCGCATTGATACCAAGTTCCACAAGATAATCCAACAATTTTATCGCTTCATCAATCGTTCCCATCCCGCTACGACCAAAACCCAATGCCGGAATGTGTAACTGATAAATAATCAAATCGCTAATCTTCGCCGGAAGCGGATGAACAGGATTCAACTCGTCTTTCCAAAATTCTTCTTGAGGAATGAAATTTGTTTCAGGGAATACAGAATCACCCTGGTTATCCGTATTGCTAAAAGATTTTGTTACTGTATCAGGATCAACCACAACACTGCAACCTTTTGTTCCAGAAAGTTCTGTAATCAAGCCTTCATAAGAACTGCCGTTAGGGTCGAACTGTCCTGCACCAATCTGACATCGCGAATATAAATCCGTGCGATAAGCAACAGAACCATCATTTTTCGTAATACGAAACATGTACGGAACATGATCCCAACATCGGAAATCCTGAAGATCCGGATGTTTCGGATCGCTAAACCAACATCCATTTTCCTCACAAAACAAAGGAATAACCGGTAATGCCGGATCAATACCCGTTCCGTCATCAGCAATATATCCGCCGACAATATCGGAAATCGGTGCAGGATGAGAGTTATTAACAGTTATCCGCTCACTATCTTTTTTAGTCCAAATATGACCAAAAACGACTTCCACATTCAAAGCATTAGGAGCATAAACCCCAAAACGAATCGCCGGACGTGCGTCTGGTGTACGATAATATTTTTGTGCGCCAAGTAATGGAAAATTCATAATTTTAAAAAAGGGGAACGTGAATAAAAATTTCACAGAACAAGATCGACAAGAAATGGTTCTGAATTTGAAAACATTTGAGAAACCACCAGTATCTATTCAGCCGATTACAACATTATCAGCATGAAGATGTCATGTTATTCCCCTTACCCAACCCCATTTTCACCTAATTTTTCTAACTAAACAACCTCAGTAGCATGAGAATAGTAAAAAACTAACCTCATTACCTTATTGTTCCTCTTTTTAATAAGGTTGGTTGATGGGAACCATTTTTGCTACTGAGGTTGTTTCGTTAAGAAAATTAGGTGAAAATGAGGTTTGTCTATTCATTTTTTTGGCATTGGAAAATAAAAATTACCGTAAACCATTGCAAAAAATACTCCAATCCGGGTGAAATGATACAAATTTCGTATGTTTTGTTATTTTCGTACTTAAAAAAACTCCTTTGTGCTCTCTGCGGTTATTTACAATCCATTATATTGTTACAAAATGTATTTGACATTTTTTTTACTAAAAGTCAGGAAAGTTCGTTATCGGTAGATTTGTGCCGGACACGAGCAACAAATTCATCAAGAATTTGAATCATTTTCTCCTGTTCTTCGGGATTGGTAACAGGAAACGGAATCGAGTGGTCAATCGTAAGAATCACAACTTGAAACGGTTGTTTCCAACCGTGATTGAAATCGAAAAAAGAACGTCCCGTGATAATCCGGTTCGTTTTCGATGTTGCCGGTATTACTTTGAAAAATGGAGTAAGGTATGTTTTCAAATTAACCCTCAGTCGATCCGTCTGCCAATTGTAAGTCAGCCTGTGATGTTGTTTTTTCGAATGTTCAAGCCGAATTGTCCAGCATTTCCAAAACGGCCAACGAATAAGACCGAGAAGAAATAAAATACTCCCGTAAATTAGAAAAAATGCACAAAAAAGAACAAAGAATCCGACAAGTATCCGTACAATCGGTTCTGATTGAATCAAATCATCAATTGATTTTTGAACGGTATCCATCATACTTTGCGGAACAATTTTAGGCAAAATTTCTTTGTGCCAATAGTCGCCTTGAAGAAAAGCAATGACGTACGGGTCGAGAGTTGTTGACTGATAATAGTAATACCATGTCAAACCAAATAGAGAAAGGAAACCGATAAAAAGAATGATCGAAACGGCTCCAATAAGAAAAGAAGAACAACGGGCGATGAGCCGTGAAAAGGAGCCTCCTTTTTCCGAAACTATAATCAATGTTTTATTGTTGTTATTGATATTGTCTTCCATGTTGTAGGTAACAGTGAACGGTTTTTTGGTCTTGGAATCTTCCTTCATCGGAAAATTTTCACCCCGATCAATAGAATAATCTTTGAAGGTTTCCATGCGGGTTGTTTCATTTCGTAACTTTTTTCGGCATAGAATTTCCGTGCGGAATTTTTGGAACTCGTTTTCCAACTCGTGCATTTTTTCTTCAGATTCATGGACGCAAATGGTTCCCCGACGACCGGTTGCTCCGAAAGGAATCCATGTTTCATAACGAAAATTCTTTTGCCATCGAAAATTCGCATCCAATTTTCCGGAAGCGGAAAAAACCCGCGCAACAGAAAGTATAGATTGATTATGTCCAAAAACTTGTTTCGGTTTCCATGTAATGTACGGATATTCATCTTCGACATGGAGAAATTCGGCATCGTAGCAGAGGGTTTGGATTCGGGTTAAAGTACGAACAATAAATAATCCGCCTGCAATGATAAAAAGTAAGAACAAACTCATAAAAAAACAATCAATAGAGCTGTTACAACCGTGGTGAATCCCACTGTAGAAACAGCCAAACGAAACCAGCATGATTATTGCTACTACGATAATTGATGGATCATTTTGAGTATCGCACTTCAATTTCAGTATCAGGGTATCGTTTTCACGCTGACAACTCAAAACAGTCTGTTTTGGCATAGTTTCCCCTTCAAATCAAAAACGGGAGAATTATCACACTAATAAATGTAATATTTCAGTGAAATGTTCGTAAAAGTTGGTCAATATTAAAGTGGAAATGAGGTTTATCTGTTCATTTTTTCGACATTGGAAAATAAAAATTGCCATAACCATTACAAAAAATACTCCGATCGGGTGAAATGATATAAAATTTGTAATATCACCATCTGAAACGTTTTAATTACCATCCGAAACGTTTTAGCGGCGGATTACCATCGAGACATTCGACTAATTTTTGACCGGTCAAATAAGCGTCCGGTGTTGAACGACCTGTAATAAACGGATAATCGACAATCACACTTGTGTCCTTACCGAAATTACCGATAAATGCTCCATTCGGTGCAGTTGCGTCGCGCAACACAAATTCCAACGGATACGGCGGAGGTCCCATATTGAAACTTTCAAAGACGCCACGTTCTTTCATAAAACCGGTTCCGTCATGGTAATCGTACTCTTTGCAATGTCCTGTAACATGTTTGCCGGAAATAATACTTTTTCCGTCTTGCCAATCACGTGCAAACGCAAGACAGGCAACTCCGTAACATTCAGCGGCAACCGGTTTATCTTGACGAACAAACGCAAGAATCAAATCATGAACTCGTTGATTATTGACCAGATCAACAATCGGACCGCTTCCGCCAACAATCAGAAGAGCATCGTAATCGTTAATTCGTGCAACAGCAATATCCAAGTCACGATGATATTTTTCGAGTAACCGTACATATTGCGGAGACGCAGCATACGGACGTTCGGGAAACCAGCCGGAAAGACTCATTGGAGATGCAAGCCGTTTTCCCATTTCCGTATCAGGATTGTCCCAGTACCGGACTTTTCCGCCATTTCTTTTGTTGTTACACTACGTCCCAGCGGTGGATCAATATAATACGGGTCCATACTGACGGTGATCGCAATCGGACGTTTACCATTGGGAGTTACAAAATCAACTTCATATCCGACAGCATCAAAAACCTCTATCGGACCGACAAGTTCTTCACCCCAATATCCTTTTTCGGACACCAATGTTAATATCCGCCGCATTCCGAAACCAAGACAATTAGGAATCAGTGTCGGTTGGGGCGGATTCTGATCGCCAAGACTTCGGCGTTTAATAATTTCAGAAACAATTGTTTCCGCAAATAACGGAGCAAGATGACCGGAATTTCCTGTAACAAGATCGTCGTCAACATGAATCCCGTTGTCTGTCGGCGTGAAAATACCGCCGGCATTTTCCACATCCGCCCGCAAGACTTCGTGACAGATGACCTTGCGTCCCGCAAGCAATTCCGGTAACGGTGTCAATATCCAAAGTGCATGACACAACGCCCCTTTAACGATATTTTTATTCTTCATCGCTTCCGCAAAAAAACGAACAACCGGTGTTGTTCGGGTTGTTTCGCTTTCAGGTTTATAGTAACGGGCGCGGACACTGGTGTAATTGGCAGCCATAATGATCGCCGCATAGTCGGACGGATCAATTTTTTCGATGTCGTAAGTTGCAGTTGCCGTTTCTAAATCTTTAATTGTTGTTTGATTAAAGTTATCATCCAATTGATTATCACGTTCAACTTCCCGTATGAAAGTCTCTTCGTTGCTTCCCCAAAATCGGGAAACAAAATGAACTTGCAATCCGTGTTTCGCAAACACTTCACGATACGCTTGCAACTCACTGGGAATAAATTGACTCTCAATAACAACAGCAACACGTAAACCGGCAATATCTTGATTAGACATAATAAAACTCCTTAATGAAATGAATTGTTAAAGAAAAACCGGTTACTTCATAAATTAAAGTAACCGGAAAAAACATTTTATCGAATATGCCCGAAAGAAACTTTGACTTTAACACGTTTATCATTACTTTTAGGCAACAATATTTCTTTCTCCACAGTAACATCATCCGGTTTGACTTCGGCTTCAAAAATGTACGGATAATATTGTCGATAATTTTTGTAATCGTTTTTCGAACGCACAAAGTTAAGAGTTGCTTTTTCGCCGTGAAGTTGTTGCGAGAGTAGGTACATCACCAATGCGTGTTCGGTGCTGTGAAAACAAGTCTTCCAACTATGCTCTTTGGGAAAACCCATATCCGGTTCTTTCTTACCCGATTTAAGAAGATGCCACATCTCACCATATTCCTTATCAACCATACGATTGAACCAGAATTTATGTGTTTTTGAAATGTAACGCAAGTAATCAGGATTATGTAAACTCAATGTCGCTGTTGTCTGATCCATAATTGCCAAACACCACCATTCACGATCATGAACGAGAGTCAATTGAGATTCATCATCTGTTGGTTGTAATTTTTGATTCCATGTTTCATTATTTGGATCGTAAGCTATATCGACAAGTTTTGACGCACCTTCACGTCCGATATGTTCCAACGCAATGTCTCCGGTTAAACGTCCGATTTGCATGATCAACCAAAACGTTTTTGTCGAATGTCCGAAATCGGTATGCTCGGCTCCGTAAAATTTATTCGTTGTCTTTCCGGCTTGCCCCCAAAAGAAACCTTCACGCGATCCATAAAATTCCTTGAGAAGAATAAGCGCAAGATCGTGGATTTGCTTTTTCCAAATTTCCTGTTCAGCTGGCGGCAGTGAACGATAAACCATCAACATATATCCGTACACTTGATCTAAATTGGAAACAATCTCACGTTGATCGGGAAGACCATCTTCTGTCGGTTCTGTAACCCAGCGAAACATACCAAACGACGGATCGAAGAAAACATCAAAAACTTTCTTTTGACTTTTGAGCAGAAGAGGTAAAACTCGTTCATCTTTTGTAACGTAATAATAAAGAGCCGGACCGCAAAGTCCGTAAGCCCAATCCTGACTCGTTCCGGCAACATATTTTTTTGTTTTTGTATCGTAATATCCGGCGAGCGAACCATCCTCTTCGTTGTAATAACGACCTTTCTGAAGGAAGTTATAATCAATTCCGGCGTAGGCGTAATCAAGATATTTTTCTTCGCCGGTCAGAAGGTAGGCAATTGAGTAACCAAGTATCTGCCTTGATCGTGTACGTAAACATTCACGTTCAGGAAAAATGAGTTTCAAATAAACGCCGCCTTGAATTTCCTGTGGTTGCTGATCCATTGGTTTTGACCAATCAATCAATTGACCTTTATTGTCGCGATAAGAGGGAAAGTTCCCGCGTTCGGAACCGCCCAATGCTGTTTCCATTTCCCAAAACGGCATGAGGTCTTCTTTGAGATGTTGAATCCAACGTTCCCCTTTAGGCAATTCAAGTAACGCAGACTCGATTTGAGTTTGCGACAAGATTTTCGAGGGTAGTGAAGGTGTGGACTGGGCAATTGACTGCGATGTCAAAAATAAACATAAGACGATCAGCAGGACATTGCAACGAACATGTTTCAGTAATTGGTTCATACGTGATTCTCCGATTTTTTGAAGGAGGTGGTTAAGCTAAACTAAGTCAAATCAAATTAAGTAAGTTAAGTTAATTTGGAAAATGTTAGGATTTTCGCAACATTGTTTCAACGATTGCTACGAAATACGGTTCAAGATTGTCTGCTGAACGTCCTGTCACAAGATCATCGTCAACAACAATGCGTGAAGGTTCAGGCACATAAGTTGCTCCGGCGTTGAGGACATCGGCTAAAACAACAGTGTGACAAATAACTCGCCGATCTTTCAGCAATTCGGGACACGGTGTTAATATCCAAAGGGCGTGACAGAGTGCGCCTTTGACGATATTTTTCCGTTTCATTGCTTCGGCAAAAAAACGAACAGATGGAGCTTCCCGAACTTGTTCGGGATTTCCGAGTGAGTGCATTGGCGGAATTTCGCGCAAACGGACAGCAACATAATTCGCGGCACAAAGAACAGCATCAAAATCAGCAGGATTAAGAGTTGAAACACAAACATTGACTTTCATTGTGTGCAGTGTTCCGCCCGGATGATCGACATCGGAAACAATTTCATGATCCTGATCACCCCAAAGATAAGATGCAAATGTTACCGATGCACCTAAATTCGTGAACGCTTCCTGATACAAGGTTATTTCGTCGTGAATATATTCTGTTTCGACAAGAACCAGAATTTTTTTATTCTTCAATGTCGATTTGTCCCAGTTATGTTGTGCCATATACTATAAACGGCAACAAAAGGGTCTTTTTTAGGAACGCGGGCGTCTCGCCCGCAACAATAAAATAACGTTCCGTCGTTCTATGCAGTCGGGACGACTGCGTTCCTAAAACAACCCTTTTCTACCCGTTTACAGTATAACATTGCCGCCGCAACCTGTACTGCCGTAAAAGAGGTGGTGCGCCCGAGTGTTTTGGCTTTGGCGGTCAAGGCTTCGAATTCCTTTTCCGTTGCGCCAACCGCCGCTTTCACCGCACGCATCATATCATCGAAAGCCGCAAAGCTTTTAATGGACGCTGCCAAAGGAATACTCGCCGCAAGACCAAGTGTCATCAAACGGCGACCAATCGCTTTAAGATGGTTACCGAATTTTACCACTTGCGATTCCGCACGGCG
>JAIROD010000670.1 GCA_031257725.1 Planctomycetaceae bacterium
CCAATAAAGTGTCGTCCCTGCGGGACTTTGTGGTGTGTTTGCCCTATCCGTATGCTAAAGCATACGGTTAATAAAGTGTCGTCCTTGCAGGACTAATAAAAATTAAAATAGACAGTTACTCGGCGAGCGGTTGCCTACCCCCAATCGACTTAATTTAACAATCAACAATCATTTCAATTCCGAATCAAAAACGTGTTTGCCTGACGGAATATTTCGCAATGTTTCACCGCCGGGAATGGAAACGGTGGCGGTACTGCCGGGCGGAATTTCTATTTCCCAATGGAATTTGTTACCGTCCCGTTTCCACCGGCTCGCAATCCGTCCGCGAATCGAATCATATTCGGCATTGACAAATTTCAAATCGCCAACCATTAACGGCTTCATAATAATATGTTCAAAACCCGGATGTTCAGGATCCGCCTTAATGCCCGCCAAATATTCGTAATACCAAATCACCAAATCGCCGATCAACATCAGGTGATTTCCGCTATTCATCGCCGGATTTGCCGTGTCGCCGTTCCAGAGTTCCCAGATGGTTGTTGCGCCTTTTTCAACCATGTAACCCCAACTCGGATAATCCGTGTTCGTTGTGAATTTGTACGAAATGTCCGCACGGTCAAAATCACTCAAAACACGATTCAACCATTGTCCGCCAATTAAACCGGTTCCAATATGATTGTTCGTAACCTTTTCGATATTACTCGCTAACGTTTCAAAAACTTTGTCCCGCAATGCGTCCGGCACAATATCAAACCGCAACGGCAAAACACAGGATGTTTGCGTTCCGTTATCATATTTTGCCGTTTCCGTATTCAGAAATTTATCGTTGAACGCTTGACGCATGGCGATTGCTTTTTGTACAAATTCCGCCGCTTCAGAATCTTTGCCAAGCATTTTGGCGTACTTCGTCAACAAATCAAGATTATGAATATAATACGATGTGGCTAAAATGGGTTTTGACGTTTTTCGTGCGGGGTCATGCGAATGGATTAACTCCGGTTTTTCCGGCGGAAAACACCAATCGCCGTAGGTGTCCTTGTCGATAATTCCATTTTTCACAAACTGCCCATGATGTCCGATCAACCAGCGTTTCATCGCTTCATAATGTTTTTCGATAGGGCGTCGATCTCCGTACATGGTGTAAATGCTGTCGGGAATAATCGTAAATGCACTGGGCCATGTTATATCAGAATTGTACAAAGGCCAGAAGTTCGGACAAACATCGGATAAATTACCATCGTTCCGTTGTGAATCTTCAATGTCAATGAGCCATTTTGAATAAAGCGTTATATTATCGAACAAAAACATCTCGCCTTTTGATTCCGCCGCGCGATCGCCTTGCCAGCCCTGACGTTCATCACGCTGCGGACAATCCGTCGGAATACTCAAATAATTACCCTGTGTGCCGCGAACAACATTACGGAAAATCGCATTAATTGTTGCGTTGCTCGTTTCAAATTTTCCCGTCTTCGGTAAATCCGTGTTGATCACTCTTGCCGTCAATGTTTTTTCATCCGGTTTAACATTTTCAGGAAATCCCGTCAATTCCGCATAACGAAATCCATGATACGTAAAAAACGGAGCGTACGAACTAATCCTGTCTTCTTCGTTACCGGATGCGATGTAAATATCACGGCATTGCGCCCCGCGTAAATTCGCAACGTAAAGAGTTCCGTCGGGCAAAAGCGTTTCGGCATGACGAATTTTTAATTCCGTTCCTTCCGCTAAACCTGCCGGAATTTGTAACCGGCAGTTTCCAACCAGATTAACGCCGAAATCGAAAATCCAAACGCCGGTTTTAACTTCTTTAACAGATACCGGCGCAATTTCCTCAACAACCCGCATCGGCGGCATCATTTGCGCAACAAGTTTACCTTTCGGAGCGTCAACAATTTGAGCGAGGTTAAAAGGCTGATTATTCTTTCGCGCATCATAAATTTCACCGTCATAATCATTGTTGGCCCGAATCGGGCTATTGGTTGAAAGCGACCAAGTTTCATCACTGACAATCGTTTGCGTTGAACCGTCCGCGTATTGAAGTTCGAATTGGAACAATAATTTCGGATAACCGAAAGTTCGTGTCGTTGTCGGGTCAGTCCGTCGCGGAGCGTAATATCGACCATTGCCAAGTCGAACAACGAGATAATTGAAATTAGGATTAACCGGACGAGGAGTATCGTCATATTTTAACATCGCCGGATCAATATCGTAGGTTACGTAAGGAACTCGTTTATCGTAATCGGTTAATACCGGATCAAGAACGTGATCGCCGACCTTTTTACCATTCAAATTGAGTTCATAATAACCGAGACCGGAAATATATGCAGTTGCGCGAATCGGTTTTTCTTTAACCGTAAAATTTTTAGCCAACAATCTTGCCGGCAGACTTGGATGCGGATTACCGATACCGACTTTACCCCAAGGACCTTTGCCGAACTCAGCGATTTTAGCGGCAACATTCCACGCGGAATCATCAAATTCCGTTTTCTCAGAATGTTGCGGCGAACCGTCAACCGCTTTCCATGTTTCATCGGTTTTGATTAAGAGTTCTTTTCCGTTTTTGTACTGAATATTCAGCAAGGCAATCAATGCAGCCGGATTCGGAGAATCGCCGTGATTGTTGACATCAATGGCAAGAACATTTTTTCCTTGTTTCAACAATCCGGTAACATCAACAATTTTTACCGTTTTGAAATTTGAACCGCTTTCGATTTTTTTGTTATTGAGATAGGCGATAAATTCGTTATCGGCGGTAAGAGCGAGTGTTGCTTTGCCGACTTCGGGTTGTTCGGTCAAGTCGATTGTTTTGCGGAACAGGGCGTGACCGGGCAGGGCGGCGTTCAAACCTTTTTCGTTTGTCCAAATCCATGAGATTCCGTCCAATGATAATGCTGGATTTTCGGTTTTTTCCAACGAAACTTGATCAAGACCAATCCATTTTGCCTGCCATTGTTCCGGTTCAAAAATTCCGGTACTGAATGTTGATACAATCGGAAGCGACGGTTTGCCTTGTTTATCCCAAACGGTCAATGTCCAGGTGTATTCCGATTTCGGCAGCAACGGCTTACCGTTATATTCGACCAACACCGTATTTCCTGTAACCTTACCGGAATCCCAAACGGTTTCGGACTTGGAACGGTCAGGAGTTGTTCCTTCTATTCGGTCTATTCGGTGAACGGTAATTTTGTATGCGGATTGTGTTTGGTCATTTTCCTCCGATTTCAATTTCCACGCGAAACGCGGTTTGAGTTCGTCGATTCCTCGCGGCTCCGTCAAAAATTCCAGCCGCAAATCATACGGTTCGACAACTCCGGCGGCAACTGAAGCCGAAGCAGATGTTTCCGAATCATCCTCATTTCCTTGAGCAATGCAAACGGTGAACAAAAAAATTACAAAACAATGTGTTAAGAAATGTGTTAAGAATCGGTTTAACATAACGGTTTCCTTGTTTGTTAATGGTTAATATACTATTCACACTTTACAATTCGGTTTTGTAGAAACGCAATACATTGTGGAAACACAATACATTGTAGAGACGCAATGCATTGCGTCTCTACGTGAGATTTCAAGCCAATGGTGTCCTTCACAAAAAACGAATTTTCAAGTGTAATGAGTATAATCTCTCGAAGTACTGCAACAACCGGAAACATTTTATCATGTTGAAGGAACAATTCAACAGTGATGATTTAGGGGTTGCTTGTTTGTTTGTGAAAATCGGGTAGATTACAATTTAATCCGGTCATGTTTTATCATGACTTTTCAATTGATCGGGGTTCTTGAACATGCTGCTAATACTTTGAGTAAAAGAGTACGATGGAAAATAAAACTGAAAAAAAACAAAAACAATCCGAATCAAAACGTCCGGGAAATATTTATGATACTTTTGTCAAGAATGTTTTCGGACGTGTGTTAGTATTCGTCGATTTTTTGCTGAATTACGCGGATTCGGAATTTGTTAATAAAATTGATTTAGAAAAGATTTCTCCTGCGCCGACACATTACATCAACCTGAAAGGAAATGAACATATTTTGGACTTGGTTTTTTTCTGTCCGCTCAAAAATCAAATTGATGCCAAAGTAATAATTATTTTTGAACATGCCGGAAGTACATTCGGCGATATGCCGATTCGTTTGCTTTGCTATGCCACTTCAATCTGGTGGACAGAACTCAAAGAAAATAAGACAGTGTTGTCCGTGATCTACTTTATAGTCGTGCGAACCGGAACACAACCGTATCGCAGACCTTATCCCCAAGTCGCCGATTGGTTGGCAAAAGATGAAAGTGGTCATCCCATAGGTTTTATACCCGATGTTAATTATTACGTGGTGGATTTGCCGAAATATGACGGAGATCATTTGTATGGCGGACCGGAATTACGAGCGGCGATAGGTATTTTGAAAAATATGACGGAGGGCAATGAAGATGAATTCGCCAAAGCGTTGTTGCCAATTATGGAAATTGCTGATGAACAACAACAGATTATGATAACAAAAGAGATTCTTGAATTTGTCGCGAAAGTTTTCAACGCCCACCATAAACGGTTGGATGTTGAAGCGGTTCACAAAGCATTAACCCCTATTTTTAATGAAAGGACCAAAACGATGTCAACAACAATTTTTGATGAAATCAGAACAGAAGCCGGTCAAAATATGGTTTTGGCGGCATTGCGTAAAAAATTTAGAGATATTCCCAGACATCTTGAACCGGCAATTCGTAACATATCCGATCCGATTGCTTTAGAGTCTTTGATTTCCGATGTCATTGAAAGTAAAACTTTAAATGAATTTGAGAATGCTTTAAGGTAAAAATAGGCAACACCGATCAATAAAGATGATTTAGGGGTTGCTTGTTTGTTTGTGAAAATCGGGTAGATTATGTCTTTGAGTTGGTTGAAAAGAAGCTTGATTTTACGTTGGTTTTTATTTTTACTTTTTCCAATTATCATGGACACAAAAATCGGATTTATCGGAACCGGTCACATGGCAAGAGCCTTATCACGCGGTTTTATTAAGACCAAAACAATTCAGCCGGAAAAACTTTTCGGTTACGATGTTAAACCGGAAGCGGCGCAGAAATTTGCGGAACAAACAGGCGGAACAGCGGTTGCGACGATTAAGGATTTGGTTGCCGGTTCGGATGTTGTTTTTCTTTCCGTCAAGCCGCAGCAGATGGGCGAAGTACTTCATAATCTTGCCGCACTTCGGGCGCATGGATACAATCCGTTATGGATTACCATTGCCGCCGGAATTCAACTCAGAACATACTTAAAAGATCTAGGAACCAGTGCGCGGTTGGTGCGTGTTATGCCGAACACGCCATGTTTAGTCGGTGAAGGCGTTTGTGGTTTTTGTCTTTCCGACGGCGCAAAAAAAGATGATGCGGAATTGGCTCTTGATCTTCTTTCAACGGTAGGGCTTGCTATTCCGTTTCCGGAACGCCAACTCGATGCGGTTGCGGGGCTTTCCGGCAGTGGTCCGGCTTACGTTTACATGATGATCGACGCGATGGCGGATGGCGGTGTCAAAATGGGTTTACCGCGTGAACAATCTTTGTTGTTAGCCGCTCAAACAGTTCTTGGTGCGGCTAAGGTTTTGTTGCAGACCAACGAACATCCCGGTCTTCTCAAAGACAAAGTTTGCAGTCCTCGCGGAACAACAATTAGCGGGGTTCACTCACTGGAACGCGATGGTTTCCGTGCCGCAGTGACCAACGCCGTTGAAGCCGCTACATTGCGTTCACGCGAAATGGGTCTGGAAAACGATGAGACTTCAAAACAAAAATAAAATGTAACGTAGTATATCAGTGAAATATTTTTTTTTAACTATTCAGTCGTTTACTCCGAATGACCACCCCTAGCCCCTCCGCAGGAGGGGAATCATTCCCCTCCTGCGGAGGGGCAGGGGTGGTAAAAAATAAACTTCAATCTCCGAAAAATTCCACTGATCTATTACAATGTAACTATTCCGTCCCGCAGGGGACTGTTAAGTAAAATACTTTATCAACCGTAAACTGGGAATCTCGATGAGTTCACACAAATTCGACATTAACGAGTTTTCCGTCTTGGCGTAATTTTTCGGCGAGTAGCGGGACGAGAACTTTTCTGGAGAGGACGCCGCGTTGCCGGAAGGAGATGTCGGCGTTGGCGGTGTTGGCGGCGCAACCGACGATAATGTTCAGTTTATCGGCAACCCCCAACAATAACCGTAATTCCGTAACCCCGCTGTCTTCGTTTAATCTTGCGATATCTTCATCGAGGATATTATAGACTTGGTTTAGGGTGACGGCTCCTTCGGTAACGAGATTGATTCCTTTGATGGCGTAACGCGGCGGCGCAATCACACTCATCGGTTCCGGTTCCATCTCTAACGGGACATTGAGATATTTGGCGACAAGTTTTGCGGTTGTCCCGCCGCAAACAATTTTCAAACCGGGGAGTTGGACAAAACGTTTGATCACCGCTTGATCATGTTCCCGATCTTCCGGCGGTCCCGTAAAAATGTTGACGGTTTGACCGGTTCGGCACAACGCCAGAACAATACTGCAATCATCGCCGACAACCCGATGTATCGGCGGAATATTATTTTGATGAACAACATCGGGCGTGTAGGGCGAAAATGTCCGATTGGTTGTGGAACGAGCCGGAATAGCGGTGGGGGATTTGTCTTTGACTTTACCTTGCCACCGAGCCAGGGCTTCTTTGTGAATTGTTTCGGGAATCAGGGAGAATTTCATTCGTGAAGCGATTTTTTCATTGATAAACCGAACCACTCCATCGCTTGTCCATTCCGTGTTGGAACCGTAACCGATTCCTGCTTGCGTAATTCCGTCGCTCATCAAAAGAATTCCCTCATCCTTTTCGAGTTGGCAATTACTTTCCATCGCCAGACCGCCCGGAAGCGGGAACGGGCGGTTCGCCAGCACAGTCCCGCCTTGACGGCTCACCAGGATGGGCAGGGGCGCATCGTAAGAAAAAACGGTCGCGTTGCCGTCAGAACGAATTCTTGCAATACTAAATGCCGCAAACGGTTTTTTGGGATCACGGCTGTTCTGCATTGTTGTTGCGACGGAGGCGAAGATTTTGCGGAGTGAAATATCTTGCCGTAACGATTCGGTTAAACGGGCGACACACATTTGGGCGGCGATATGCGCCCGTATTCCCGAACCGATTCCATCCGCACAAATTACCGTCGTTCCGGTATTGGTGCGCACCGTCGCCAGCACATCACCGCAGGGCAATCCTGTTTTCTTTGACGTTTGTACCGAAAAAACTTCAACGTGTGTATAATCCATTGAGTCGTTGGCAGTTGAATAGGGGAAAGTGTAATATCTCAGTGGAATTTTTCGGAGATTGAAGTTTATTTTTTACCACCCCTGCCCCTCCGAAGGAGGGGAATCATTCCCCTCCTTCGGAGGGGCTAGGGATGGTCATTCGGAGTAAACGACTGAATAGTTAAAAAAAAATATTTCACTGATTGTGAATCTCTAAAAATATTATTTACCGAAAAACAAAGATATTTGCCCTTTTTAGTTCCCATCATCCCATTTCTAAGGACATTAGGGGCAAATGATTCTTCATAAAACGTTGTGGTTAAAACAATGAATTATTAGAGATTTCCAATTGATTAAATAGAGTTTAACCCATAAATTGCCACCGTGCAGTCTTAATTGTGAATTTGGTAAAAAATTATAATTAGGTAAAATTTAGAAAATAGGCAATTTCTAAAAATACCCTTTCCCAAAAAACATTGATTATTTGTCTCATTAGGCTCTTCCGTCCGCAACTAGGAGTGGCGGCAGCGTCCTCGCTGCCGAAAAAGTTGAGTCGCCCCTATTTCCGTTTTCCGTCCGCACCCAGGTTTTCGGGAGCGGGGACGCTCCCGCCACTGTTAAGTCGGCTAGAATAATTACAAATTGGTAAAAAACAAAATCACTCCAAAAATTTTTTTTTGCTAAAAATAACTTTGTATTTCTAAAATTTTTATTACAGACTAACGAGTAGAATGATTCAAAATGACCAACTCACATCATTAGGGTACCTCTTGAAAATACCGATATTTTTTACTATGATCATTTTCCGGCAAATGATGGAGATGTTTAGGTATTAGGCAATCGTTGGAAT
>JAIROD010000834.1 GCA_031257725.1 Planctomycetaceae bacterium
GGTAGGCGACCGTTCGCCGAACGGTCGCACCGGTTGAGATTTCACTGATTCCCAAACGGTTTGCCCCAGCAAAACGGTTTATTAGACCTTTTCGCTAACCATAAAAATTATGAAACAACACGAACAGGTTTATTTAGGAAAGGAACGCACGCGTCCCGCGTGCATCCCCAGAGTTAGGGTGAAATGAGACATTTGCGCTAACTCAGGCACGCGGGACGCGTGCGATCCTTCGGTTCGCGAAAAGGTCTATTGAATCGACGTGCGATAGACAGGACAAACCTTCCTGGTGTCAGTGAAATCTCAACCGGCGCGACCGTCCAGCGGACGGATCGCCTACCTCGCAATTTTCTACTTTAATTCACCTAATTGAACAACCACCCTGTGAAGGCTAGGAAAAATTGTAGGATTATGTCCGATTATTGATCTTTGTTCTGAGAATCGTTAGGTTCATTTTTCGGTTCCAAACCAAGTTGCCGACGGAGTTCATTACCGTCAGGCGTTTCACCAATAAAATGGACTCTTCCATTTTGCTCGGATATGTTCATACCGCCGAAATGGAAACTGCCGATCTGTTGCGTTTTATGGTGTCCGACGGTTGTTTTTGAAACGAATTTTTCTAAAACGTCATCGACGGAAACAACCGCTTGGGCAAACGGAACCGGTTCCCGCAATTCAACCAACAAAAAAGTATTCACGTCTTTCGGTAGTTTATCGTACAAAATCAGTGCGTAATTCGTTTTGTCTTCCTCTTGAACCGGACAGGACGGGCAACGTAAATATTGTATGAAGTTCTCGCCGAGATAAGGTTGGATTTTTTCAATCCAATCCGACGTTGGCAGTTCGCCGTGTTCCGCTTTGTAAATAAGTAACGCTAATGTTAAACGTTTCATATTATAGGAACAATCAGAAAGCTGAATCGATCGTTCTACAAGTTCCAAATTGGAAACTAATAATTCTATACTTAGGGCAGCAAGAAATTTTCCCCGCCCATGAGATGTCAAAATCGTTTGTAAGGCTTCGTATAGTGTTGATGGTAATTTTGTGTACGAGGTAAATTCACTGCGAGGTCTTTTACCGGAAAATGTATCATAAGCCTCATTCATCCGACGATAAATAACATTGGGATTACTCGATGAACTAAGAAAAGCAGAAACAGTAGGATGAAAAGTTCTGGAATTAATAAATTCACCGCTGCGAAACATATATTGAATAGTGCTCAATCCATATATTCGTTCTGTTTCAACTATTTTTTCAAACGGCGGACGCGGAGGCAGTTGATTGACGGCATCTAAAAGTTGTTGTAATTGTTCTTTTGTTAACGGATGATCGGAGTCTGTTGCTAATGGAGCAGCGTTGGCAAGTCCCTCAATCGCAAGCCCAACCAATTGAGAAGTAATCTCACAACCACTTTGTTCATACTTTCGTCCTAATTGATAAATTGTAATAATATCGTCAAGAGCTTCATCCGTTTTCCCAATAGCAATACGATAATTGGCTCGTGCCTGATATTGTCGGGCAAGATTTCGTACTATGATGCCGGAAAGATAGTCATTGTGTTGGTGAATGAGTTCGGGGGATTTACCGGTTCGATAGGATTCGTCCTCCTGAAGATACGGACAGAAAAAAATCGGTTTATGAATCATTTCAGTAACAGCATCTAACGGAGCGTCAATAGCAACCACCCAATCGGCAAGCATCGGCCAATCTTCCAATGTCCATGGTTTTGTTAGACTATCCCTTTTTTCTGCCGGTATTGTTTCACCGCGTTTCTTGTAATATTCCGTGATGATTGTCCACGGTTCTTGGGGTAACGTCATTGTCGGCGGAATAGAGATATCTAAACCTAATTTTTTGTACAATTGTTCTTTGCAGGAGTTGCTTGTTCCTCCCGTGTAACCGAAAGTCCGTACAAAAATTCGGTAACCGTTGTCATCGGTTGACCATTCCGGCGGATACATTGTTTCTTCAAGATAACGCACAAAATCAATTTGTCCGTCCGATGTTAAAGGTTCGGTAATCCGTGTGGTCGCTTCGGAAATCCGAAGCGGCGGAACATAAAGGCAAACAAGATAAAACGCAGGAAATATCAACAAAATTGAAAGAAACAGCAACAAGTACAAACACGAAATCCGACGCTTTTTCGGTTCCGTAACATTATCCGTCAAGGAAGAATCGGTTGGGAACGTCATAGAATTAAAACTCCAAAATTTTAAAAAATATTTTTTAGTAACCGAAAGAATGATAGAGACCTAAGGGATAAATAACTTTGTGTGTAACGGTCTATTATTCGCCTTTGTTAACGGCGGGGTTTACCCCGCGATAGTACAACAACGGAGTAAACCCCGTCGTTAACAACCAAACGGAAATTCCACTGAAATATTACTAATTTTTCGTTGTTCATTTTTAACATTTAATTATGGAGACAAGAACCATGAACCCTATCATTTTTCAAACAAAAATAAAAGAGTCAAAAACTCCAATATTATTATCCACACTTCACACTCCACATTCCGCTACTCAACATGGATTTACGTTAGTGGAATTACTGACGGTGGTGGTGATTATATCGTTGTTGGCGGGGATGTCGATGTTGGCACTCACCAGCACCATGACCGCCGCGAAAGAATCCAAAACTCG
>JAIROD010000043.1 GCA_031257725.1 Planctomycetaceae bacterium
TTAATGTTATCGGAACGTTGGATATTAGCGGGATTAGTGCAACAAATGCGAGTGTTAAAGAATTAGAAGGTTCCGGTAACGTTACACTTGGCGGTCAAGAACTTCAAGTTGCCAAAGGTAATTTTAGCGGTATTATCAGCGGAACTAACGGAACATTGACCAAAACCGGAACCGGAACTGATACCTTAACACTTTCCGGCGCAAACACTTACTTCGGCGCAACAAATATCAACGCCGGAATATTGGAATTGTCCGGTACCATTGACAATACGTCCGGAATTAACGTTTTGGAAAATGCAACATTGAATGTTCAGGGAGTCAAAACACTCAATAATCTCGATTCTCAAGGAACGGTTACATTTAACAACGCTCTGACACTTGCCGGAGATGACGATACAACAATCAGCGGTCTTAACGGAACCGCCGATGTTACCAAAACCGGAAACGGTACAACAACTCTCGGTGATAATAATACCGTCGGAACTTTTGTACAACAAAAAGGCAATGTTACACTCACCGGTACTTTAACCGGAAATTACGAACAAGAAACGACCGCCGGAGTTTTCGTTGCGGACGCAGGAACGGGTAATACCGCAATAATTACCGGTAACGCCCAATTTAACGGCAATGTCGAATTGGAAAGCCGACTCGATGTTACGGGAAATCTTGATCTGAACAGTAATAGTGTTGTCAGTATTGACCTTACTCAATTTGATGATGTTAATACCGATGCAATTATTAACGTTGACGGTAATGCAACCATTGACGGTCATGCAACATTAAATATTGAACATTGGACACCCGGAACAGATTCGCATACCTACCATTTGTTTGCCGCAACAGGAAATGTAATAGGATCATTTGACAGCCATAATGTAACGTTTGACGACAGCACCGCTAATAATCGTCAGGGTTTTCAGATTGTAACGCCTAATACGATTCCTAATAATCTTGTTCATCTCACAACTTTTACGAAAAATCTTAATGTCAGCCGTACCGCCGGCGGTAATTGGTCGAGTTCCGATTGGAATAATTCCGATACCCAAAAGTTTTACAACGGCGATTATGTTACATTCAACGGAAGCGGTACTCAGGAATCGGCGGTGAATGCGGATAAAAATGTCGAGACCGCCGGAATGAAAGTCGAAGCCGGTAACTGGTTGTTCAACGGAAACAAAATTACCGGAACAGTTCAAACCGGTAACAGCGCCGATACACTGACTACCAATGACGGCAAACTCACCGTAACCGGAAACGGCACCGCCGCAACCTTTAACAATGCCCTCCAATTCAACGGCGGTATTATTGTTGAAAATAATGCGGAACTGAATTTACTCGGAAATGAAAAAGTTGAAACCGCAACATTAACAACAAACGCCGGTACCCAACTCAATCTCCAAGCCGTTGAGAATAAAGTAACAGCAAACGGCAATGTTACACTTAACGGCGATGTTCAATTCGTTTATGAAGGCGATCCCACTCAAACAGGAACCATTGAAAACGTTATTAAAACAACAACCGGTACGATTCAAGGGAATTTTGTTACCACCGACAAATTACTCTCGTCCACCGGCGCAGTTGTCCTCAACGGTAATCAACTCAATGTCAATTACAACGCCTCCAGTGTCAAAAGTTTCGCCGATTCCTTGCCCAACTTGTCCGGTAATCTTGTACGAATCGGGCAACTAATCGATGTACAAAATTATGCGGACAGCAGCCTGCTACAACAATTATACAGTCTCCATTCCAATGAACAGGATAAATTCGTACAAATTCTGTTCAACCAACTGGGTCCCGAATTAGCCGCCGACGCATTACAATTAAGCCTCTGGCAACCCACAACGAAAATTTTTAACCGGCTTCACGAAATCGGCAGTCTCTACGAAAACAGTTTTCGCGGTCAATGCGGAACCAGTTTGAATTACGAACTCTGGTTCGAAGGATTTTACCGTAGCGAAAATGTGTCCCATGACGCATTCGCCGGAAGTTACAAAAGTACACGCGGCGGATTGCTGACCGGTATTGAGTCGCGGTTGGATCAGGCAATCCGCGGCGGCTTCTTCTTCGGTTACAGCAACCCACGCGTCGCCAACAGCATCGGGCGTGTCGAAGCCGACGATATCACCTTCGGCGCCTATTCCCGTATTCAATTCGGTTACAACACCTTCCTCAATACCGCCATCGCCTACGGCAGTCAGGATTACCAATACCGGCATAATATCAGCCGTAACTCTTATAGCGGCGACGCAATGTATGCGAGTATAGAATTATTCCGGTCGGTACTCTGGAAAAATAACCTGCAACTCGCCCCGCTCCTCGCCGTCGATTTCCAAAAAGCATGGTCAGACGGCTTCACCACCGCTGATACCAACCAAGTAATCGCCAAAAGCTCGCTCGACCAAACAGTGTTACGAATCGGACTGAACTCGCAATGGCAACCAACATACCTCCTGAATTTCCGTACCCGTTTACAATACGGTCTTCAGATCGGCGGTGATTTGTACGGCTCGGTAAAAACCTCCTACCTCGCTACGCCCGATCAAAACCATACCCTCACCAGTGTAAATCTCGGAAAGAACCGACTCAATCTCGGTTTCGGTACCGATATTTATACCTCCAACAATAAACGTACCCGACTCTTCGCCGATTATGACCTCGACCTCGGTGAACGCTCCACCGCTCACACCGGACAATTCGGGTTCATCACAAACTGGTAATTGAATAGACTCATTACACTCGAAATTTCGGCTTGGGCCCTTGGACAGGTTGAAAATGTTTTCGACAGGATCAACAAGATTGACAGGATTTTAAATAAAAGATAAAAAAATACGCGCCTATAAAACCGGAATTTAAAGTGTAATGAGTATAAAAAGAAAAATAGAAAAGCAGAGAGTTCGCACACGGATTTATCGCCGTAATGGTTATAATTCCACATGCGACTACCCTCTTCTCCCACTGTCAACGATTAACTCTGCGCCCCTCTTGCGCATCTAATCAAAAAATAAAATTCTACACAGGTCTTGAAAATATCAAATTTCAGGCTATGATATTCTCTAATATTCTCCTCTGCGTTTTTTTCAACATTATAAAATTACAAAGTCTTGATTATGCCCCTAAAACGTCCCACTTTAACTCAACCGCTCGATCCCAAAGCTTTCGACGAGTTCAAGAAAAAGTATCAACATGATGCGTTCTGCAAACGCAAATTGTGTAACCCCCAAAAAGCACGAAAGTTTTTGAAACATATTCTCAAACCGGAAGTGTTGGAACTCATCGATCTTAACAGATTACAAATCGATCCCGAAACTTATGTCGATGAAGACCTCAAACGGTTGTATCTCGACGTGTTGTACCGTGTTCCGCTTAAAAACAGTAATGAAGTTATTGTTGTTTTCATCTTGATCGAATTGAAAACCGAAAACGATAAATGGACTATTTTTCAAATCGTCAAATATATTGTCCGTATTTGGGATCGTGAATTGCAAGCCGTCGAATCCGCCGCGAAAAAACCCAACGCCAGCGAAAAAGCTAAACAACAATTCAGAGACTTTTTATTCCCGCCAATTATTCCCATTATCTTCCATTACGGCGAAAATCGGTTCACCGCGCCAACGGAATTGATCGAGTTAATTCGGATATTGAAGGGTATGGAAAAGTTTACTCTGAATCTTAAGGCTCTTTTGTGTGATGTCACAACCTTCGATCCTAATAGTTTTCCTTCCGATCTGGAACTTAATGTTCTTTACATGACGTTGCAAATGGTTTTCAGTAAAGAAGTTTCCGATCATCTTATGAATATCTTTCGGAAGTTGCAACCGACTCTGAATTCCAAAGAATCACAACAAGAATGGCGTGACGCCGTGTATTACGCAACCACCAGCGCAAAACACTTCAAACATCAAGATTACGTTAATCTCACTAAACAAATTCAAAACGAAGGAGGTATGACTACAATGTCAAAATCTTTATTAGATGAATTAGTCGCCGATAGTCGGGCAGATGGTGAAACAAAAGGCATCGCAAAAGGTAAAGCGGAAATAATTATTCGTATTCTTTCGCGCCGTTTGAAATCGCCATCAAAATCACTTCAGAAAAAAATCAATTCAATTCAAAATATTGCAAAACTGGATGAATTAGCCGATTTCGCGTTGACCTGTGTCTCGTTGGACGAATTCGCAACAGCATTAAAATAACGCGGAAATCCAACAGAGATATTGAAAATACACAATTGAGGACTATGATATTCTTCTCTACAGGTTTTTTTTCAACATTATAAAATTCCGGAGTATTGATTATGCCCCAGAAAAGGTCAGCAAAACATCCCGATTTAACTCAACCACTCGATCCCAAAGCTTTCGACGAGTTCAAGAAAAAGTATCAACATGATGCGTTCTGCAAACGCAAATTGTGTAACCCCCAAAAAGCACGAAAGCTTTTGAAACATATTCTCAAACCGGAAGTCTTGGAACTCATCGATCTTAACAGATTACAAATCGATCCCGAAACTTATGTCGATGAAGACCTCAAACGGTTGTATCTCGACGTGTTGTACCGTATTCCGCTTAAAAACAGTAACGAAGTTATTGTGGTTTTCATCTTAATCGAATTGAAAACCGAAAATGATAAATGGACGATTTTTCAAATCGTCAAATATATTGTCCGTATTTGGGATCGTGAATTACAAGCCGTCGAATCAGCCGCGAAAAAACCCAACGCCAGCGAAAAAGCCAAACAACAATTAAGAGACTTTTTATTCCCGCCAATTATTCCCATTATCTTCCATTACGGCGAAAATCGGTTCACCGCACCAACGGAATTGATAGAGTTAATTCGGATATTGAAGGGTATGGAAAAGTTTACTCTGAATCTTAAGGCTCTTTTGTGTGATGTCGCAACCTTCGATCCCAATAGTTTTCCTTCCGATCTGGAACTTAATGTTCTTTACATGACGTTGCAAATGGTTTTCAGTAAAGAAGTTTCCGATCATCTTATGAACATCTTTCGGAAGTTGCAACCGACCCTGAATTCCAAAGAATCACAACAAGAATGGCGTGACGCTGTGTATTACGCAACCACCAGCGCAAAACACTTCAAACATCAAGATTACGTTAATCTCACTAAACAAATTCAAAACGAAGGAGGTATGACTACAATGTCAAGATCATTGTTAGATGAATTAGTCGCCGATAGTCGGGCAGATGGTGAAACAAAAGGCATCGCAAAAGGTCAAGCGAAAATGATTATTCGTATTCTTTCGCGCCGTTTGAAATCGCCATCGAAATCGCTTCAGAAAAAAATCAATTCAATTCAAAATATTGCAAAATTGGATGAGTTAGCCGATTTCGCGTTGACCTGTGTCTCGTTGGACGAATTCGCAACTGCATTAAAATAGAAAATTACAAAAATTATGTTAATAATGTAAATTGGTAACTATTCAGTAGCGGTGAATAGTTCATTTCTCTGTCCCGTTAGGGACAACATATTGGTAGAAAACAATGTCTATTAAAAAACACTCGTCCATAGGAACGCAATATTGGTGAATTTGTATTTGAGACATTCCCAAGTGTGGATCAGCAAAAGTCGGCGATAGCCGACTTGCCCCTGGGTGCGGACGGCAATTGGAAAACCAGATCAACCGTAATTGCCGGTACACTACGAAATTTCCACTGACTATATTGCAAACTACTTTAAGGAGATTTCGGTGAAATACAATTGCCCATCGCGGAACAATTCGATTTCTACGGTTCCTTTAGGAGTTTTGACCGTATGCCAATGTTTGGCGATGTATCGGATGTCGTTTTGTGAAGTGGTAACCCATTCGTGGATTCCGACAATCACATCACCCGGCATGATATTGGTTTTTGCCATGAGACTTCCTTCACGCACCGCCTTCACCACCACACCGCCATGAGGACGATCCGTCAAATGTTGGGCAAATTGTTGCTTGTACTCTTCTTTAAGCATTGGAGTATATCGGATTCCCCAAATTTCCCAGACCCAATCATCAAGATTAGGTTTTGCCTGAGTAGTTTGTTTCGGCGTACTATTACTATTATTTCGGGCAGAGGAAATTTCTTGAACGGGTTGCCGGACTTCGCACGGCAATTCTAAAGAAATAGAAAACGCGATAGAAACAGAAAATGTTGCGTTGACGGTTTGTTCGGGCGACGTTGCTGGCGCAATCTCTTGAGTCAATGCACTCTCTTGTGAAAAAAGCTCCAGAGATAAAAAGGTTAAAAATAACGGCAATAACAAAACCGTAACTACGAAGGTATTTCGTTTCACGTATAAATTTAAGTTCATAAAACACTCTACTTTCTTTTCCCAATTGGTTATTCAATTAACAGATAACAAAAACTATTGTAATATATCAGAGGAATTTTTATTTGAAACATCCCCAAGTGCGGCTCATCAAAAGGTAGGCAATGTTTCGCCGAAACATTTTTACTAAATACTAAATACAGCGATAGCCGACTTGCATTTGGGTGCGGACGGCAATTGGAAAACCGGATCAACCGTAATTGCCGGTACACTACGAAAATTCCACCGACGATATTACAAACTATTTTAAGGGGATTTCGGTGAAATACAACTGCCCATCGCGGAACAATTCGATTTCTACGGTTCCTTTAGAAGTTTTGAACGTATGCCAATGTTTGGCGACGTATCGGACGTCGTTTTGTGAAGTGGTGACCCATTCGTGGATTCCGACAATCACATCACCCGGCATGATATTGGTTTTTGCCATGAGACTTCCTTCACGCACCGCCTTCACCACCACACCGCCATGAGGACGATCCGTCAAATATTGGGAAAACGTACGTCGATATTCTTCAATAAGCATCGGAGTATAGCGGAATCCCAATGTGTCCCAGACAAAATCATCAAGATTAGGTTTGGTCTGAGTGGTTGTTTTGGGTGCGAAACCGGCATTGACGGGTTTGGGCATATTGTTTCGGGAGCGTGAAATTCCCTGAACAAATTGATCTCCACGCGGCGGTCCCAACGAAACGGCAAGGTCTAATGTTTCTGAGTTTCGCAAAATCGAAAACGCAATATCGTCTCTGGATTTGAGATCAATTAACGCGCGTGAAAAATCGAGTTTGTTTGAGATATTGTATTGCCCGATCCCTTTGATAATATCACCTTTTTCAATTCCAGCCTCCGAAGCCGAACTGTTATTTCCAACCGATTCAACCACCACCGTGAACCGATTTCCACGTGGTACGGATGATAAATTGTTATCGTTTTCACGATCTTCCTGATAAACTTTAAGACCGTGCGAGATGGATTGTTCGGCGATTTCTCCGAGCAATTTGGCGGCGACATCGACAACTTGATCAATTGGAATCGCAAACGCAATTCCTGACGCACCTTGACGGATTGCGGCGTTAATTCCGATCATTTCGCCATCGGCATTGATCAACGGACCGCCGGAATTACCCGGATTGATTTCGGTGTTGGTTTGAATGGCAACCCGATAAACTAACGAATCGTTCACATCGACTTCCCGATCAATCCCGCTGATTCTTCCGTCGGTCAAGGAAAAGGCATATCCATAAGGATTTCCAATAGCAATACAACTTTCGCCCGGAATCAAATCATGAGAACGGCCAAGCGTGATTGTTTTGAGTGGTTTACGGGCGTTAATTTTGATGATTGCCAAATCGGTTTCCGTGTCTCTGGCGACAAGATTGGCGGTATAAACATTCCGATCAAATGTGGTTACCTGAATTTTACGAATACCTTCAACGACATGAAAGTTTGTAACAATGTAACCGCGTTCATCGATAATGATTCCGGTTCCCATTCCGTTGTAGGATTTTCCGGTATCTTTGGAAGAATTATTTAACTCTTCAACTTTATCGCCTTGAATACAGACTACTGCGCTGCAATTCCGTTCATACGCTTTTGTTGCCCAATTATTACGTGAATCGGAACGTAACTCGGAGGCGTGAACCGGTGTGAAATCCGTCAAGACCGGTAACTTACCGCAAGCGACTAATAAAACTACGACAAGGAAGCAAATGATTTTGTTAAAAGCGATTGCTCCGGTTGATCCGTTGTAAAACATCGTAAACGGTAGATTGAGTAGTTAATTTCGGAATAATCGGTATAAACCATAAAAGCGTTGTTCTTTAACGTGAAACACGCTTACTTCCCTTTTTCGGCGTTCATAATCGACACCTTGAAAAGGACTGATTCAACCTGAATAATCGGAAAATTTTAACCATCTTAACATGAGTGGTTTGGCTTGGGTTTTGGGGAGGAAATACCCTTTGCCAAAAAAACTATATTATCAACGGCATGATATTGGTTGTTTTGCTTGATTCAAAGCAGTAGGCGATCGTAGGTGTAAGCCGTAGGTGTAGCCGTAGGTGTATAAGCCGTAGGTGTGTAAGTGAAAGCCGTAGGTGAAAACCGTAGGTGAAAACCGTAGGTGAAAACCGTAGGTGAAAGCCTTTTGCCAAAAGGTTTTCATTAATTACAACGGCAGGCAAAACAGAATGTCGATAGGAATACGTTGAAACCAGCGGTAAGAGGGAATTATGGAAAAAACGTAATATATCAGTGGAATATTTTTTTTGTATCTATTCACTCGATTGGATGTTTTACATTTTGCGGTTGATTTATTATAAGCAACAACCCCTTTAGGGGTTCAACATGAATAACGGCGGTAACGGACACACAACTATCTCAACCCCTTTAGGGGGTGTCCAAAAGCGGTATTAAATTTGATTGATATTTTTTAGTGCAACCCCTAAAGGGGTTGAGTTTCGTGGGGGTGCTTTTCCGCCGGTTGAAACCGGCGGTTATTCACAGTAAACGCCTAGCGGCGTTGAACCGATGGCAGACGTTACTAGACCAACAATCCACTGAATAGTTAAAAAAAATATTCCACTGATATATTACCGCACTTTTAGAGTTTAAAGCACGTACTTTAAACTTCAAAGTATGTACTTTAAACTTTAAAGTATGTACTTTGAACTTTAAAGTACGTGCTTTAAACTTGAATAACTATTCGGTAGCGGTGAATAACTCCGTTTTTTGTCCCGTTAGGGACAACATCTTGGTAGAAAACAATGTTAATTAACAAAACTCGTCCCGTTAGGGACGAGCCTATTCCTTTTCATTATCACAAAAAATAATAACCACTGAATAATTACGGAAAATTTAATCCGCCATATTTTCATAACCGCAAAACCCAATATAATAAAACTCTTAGACGTTAAAAATTTTGATTTAGTAAATTCTCTCATAATAAATTTAATGATGTCGGGTATCTTCTAAAAACTCAAAATTTAGACTATACTGTTGTCCTGATTTCGTAAAATATTGAAGGATTATTTGTTCTTTTGGTTTCATTTGCCGTTATTGTCCCATTTTATTTTAGAGGGACATTGGGGATGATAGGGACTAATGGGATTGTGGGATAAAAAATCTTTTAAGATGATTTATGTTTAGGAATAAGTATTTTTTTTAGAGATTCCTGATATTTGTTTTATGTTCAAGAACATTTTAATTAGAACTATGTCTGATATTGGTTGTTCCTTTATTTCTACAACTCGTTTTTTATTACAGATTCGTTTTCTGCGTGTTGGTTTGCTGTTTTTTCTGTTGTCAATTTTATTATTGATTTCGGGTGAGGCGGTGTTGGCACAAACGCTGATGGACACCGGAGCCGCAATGTCTATCGGAACTGAAATGGACGCCGGCGGTGCTCAGTCGTCAACCAAACAGGCTCCGCGCGGCGGAGCGGTTGGTAAACTCGGCGAAGCGAATGCGCAACGCAACGCCGAAATTAACAACGCAGCCGGAGAATCCGCCGAAGCAACACCCGCCGCCGACAATGCCGCCGACAGCGGTAAGCCCGCTCCGGCACAACCACGCGGTGATATTCTCAAAGAGGGTTGGTGGGGACCGGGCGGATATATCAGTCCGATTAAATTACCGCTTTATATTCTTGTCTTTCTGATTTGGGTTGGCTGCGCCAGCTGGTTGAACTCCGATCAGGAACGTCTTAAAAAAGAAAGCCGTGAAGCACTCAATTTTCTTTATCTGATGTTGTACCTTGTTGTAGGAACAATATTCTTTTTCGTGCCGATTTTTTGGGCGGCGTTTCCGGCAACAGTGTTGATTTGTATTGTTCCGGTGATGATTTATGTTGTGGTGCGGAATAAACCGTTAGCACCCCACGAAAAAGTTCTGACCGGAGAACATCTTTTTTATCTTTACGCGGTGGCAATGAACAAAATCGGCGTGAAAATCAAAGTGAAAAAGCGTCAATCTTATCAGACAGGTCCGTCCATCGAAATGGAAACGATTGGAAAAAATATTGATCCCAAAATCCTGCAAGGCCGTCTTATTGTTGCCAGAAATTCACCAGGGTACAATTTATTCCGCGAACATATTTATGACGCTTTAACCGGTAATGCAACCTCGTTGATGTTTGATTTCACACCGGAACGAACTGTCATTCGGCATCTGGTTGATGGTGTTTGGCTTGATCTGGCTCCGGTTCCGAGAGTCATTGAAAAAGGAAAAGGAAAAGACAATCTGGAAGAAATGCTTGAATCCGCCAAACTCCTGATTGGAGCCAACACGAATGACCGGCGGTCGCGACAAACAGGAATATTTGTCGCTGCATTGGGCGGAGGAAAGAAAAAGAAAAAATATGAAGCGGAATTTATTTCACAAGGAACTAAATCCGGTGAAGCGGTGATGATTCAATTTACAGCGTCGAAGGTTCCGTTCAAAAGTCTTAACGAACTTGGAATGAGACCGGAAGTCCAGCCGAAACTCCTGGAACAACTCAATGCACCGCAAGGAATTTTTATTGTTTCCGCACCGCCGACTAACGGTTTACGAAGTTCGATGGATGTGTTTACTCGTACTTGCGACCGGTTCACGCGGGATGTTGTGAATATTGAAGATGCGGCTTTGCCGACAGAAGCGATTGAAAATATTGTTCTGGTTCAATACGATTCTTCCAAAGGCGAAACGCCGTTAACGGTGTTGCCGGATGCGTTGTTCAAAGAGCCGCACGCATTGATTGTCCGCGATATGTCGGCATTGGAAACACTCCAACTCTGTTGCCGGGAAGTCGATATGCACCGTCTTTTTATTACGACAATTCGGGCAAAAGACGGCGTGGAAGCGATTCTCCGTTTTTTGGCAACCAAAATTCCTCCGCAACAGTTTATTTCAAGACTGAATGGAGTTATCAATCAACGTCTGATTCGCAAACTGTGTCCTGCGTGTAAGGAACCTTATCAGCCTGCGCCGCAGTTGCTCCAACAACTTGGTCTTCGTCCTGATCAGGTGAAGGAATTTTATCGAACACGAACGCCGCTTCCCGAACCGGAGGAAAGAAAACGCGGAATTTGTCCGAATTGTAATGGAATTGGTTATCGCGGACGGACGGCGTTGTTTGAACTTTTGGTCATGAGTGATTCTGTTCGGGAATTGATCTTGTCGAATCCCAATCCCGCCTCAATCCGCCAACAATTTACCAAAGAAGGGCAAACAGGATTTTTGTATGAAGGAATACATCTCCTTATCAAAGGGGAAACAACAGTCGAAGAATTTTCAAGAGTTATGAAAATGTAAAGTTATGAAAATAGAACGGACGGTTGAACATTAAAGCAAACGTCTATTGTAATTAAATATTCACTACCAACTATTAACGTAATTATTCAGTAGATTGGTGATTCGATGGTAGGCAACCTTTCGCCGAAAGGTTGCGTTGCCGATAGGCAACAGTGAATTAGATTCGATTGGGCAACTTGTGTTTCTGACTGGTTTGGAAACTGATTGCCAGCGGGAAACAGGGGCAAGTCGGCTATCGCCGACGCAACCTTTCGGCGAAAGGTTGCCTACCTCTTGATACCCTACCTGATGAGTATTTCCTAATAATACATTTTACTGAATAGATACCTATTAACTATTTAACGATTAACTAAAAAGATGGATGTTCGAGATATATTGTTTGCGTGTTTTACGTATGGGGTTCCGCTTGCGGTTGCGGCGGCAATTTTCGGAACACGTTGGCGAGAAGGTTTTTGGGGAAACATTCTTTCAGTGTTCAGTGTGTTTTTTTCCGCATTGGCAGCCGTAGCCTGGTGGGAACCGCTTGCGGTGTTGCTCAGTACGAATATTCCCAAAATGCTTTACCTTTCGGATTGCGTTGCCGTTTGGCTGATTTTTCTTATCACGTTTATGATTATCAGTGAGCTGACCAGAATGATGTCGCGGGTCAAGGTGAAGTTTGCCGTTCCGATTGAAAAGGCTGGCAATGCGATTGCATTGTTTTTGTTGTTTCTCACACTTTACGGTTTTTTCCTGTTCGCGATGGATTTGAGTCCGGTTGGTGAAAATCCCGATGCACCGGTTCCTAGTGATTCTGTACAAATTCAGATACTTCGTATTTTGTCGGCGGGCAATCTTTCTTCGTTTACCGCACCGACACAATTCGACGCTCAAGGCGATTTCCGAAAAAATCATCTTGAACGCCGTAAAGCGTTGATGGAAAATGTGACGGGAAAAAATTCACTCTTTTATGAAGGAACAGTTCCGCCGCGAAGAAAATAGCTAATCGTCTCGATTTTATTATTGGACATCTCTAATAATTCAATTTTTTATTTTCAACTAATTGGTTTACCCCGTGTTTTTAGTTAACGACGGGGTTTACCCCGTGTTTTAATGTTAAGTCGAACAACGCGGGGCAAGCCCACGCCGTTAAACTCAATGCGGGGCAAGCCCACGCCGTTAACTCAACGCGGGGCAAGCCCACGCCGTTAACTCAACGCGGGGCAAGCCCATGCCGTTAACTCAACGCGGGGCAAGCCCACGCCGTGAACTCAACGCGGGGCAAGCTCACGCCGTTAACTCAACGCGGGGCAAGCCCACGCCGTGAACTCAATGCGGGGCAAGCTCATGCCGTTAACTTTCGGTCAATTCTGAATTATTAGCAATTCCCGCTATTATCTTTCACTCAAATAGACAACCCGTCGAACTTCTTCCGGTGTAGTCAATCCTTTCCGAATTTTTTCATCTCCATCGGCTTTTAGAGTCAACAGGTTTTGGTCATGAAAAAGATAATAGGACAGAGCGTCCTCACTTTCTTTATTCCGAATCATTTCGCGGACAGTACGGTCAATGGGAACCATTTCATACAAACCAATACGTCCGACATAGCCGGTTTGGTTGCAGAGTGGACAGCCAACCGCTTTGGGAACCAATGTTTCCTCGTTGTTCCATCCGAAAAATTCACAATCAATCGTTGACGGATTTTCCATTTGCACACAATGCGGACACGGACTTCGAACTAAACGTTGTGCAATAACAAGCCGTAATGCGGAATTGACCAACTCCGTTGCAACCCCAAGATTTAACAATCGTGCAATTACCCCGACAGAATCATTGGCATGCAATGTTGAAAGGACGAGATGTCCGGTCAATGAACTTTTGATAGCAATATCGGCGGTTTCGGCATCGCGAATCTCGCCAATCATAATCACATCCGGGTCATGCCGCAACGTGCTGCGAAGCGCACGGTTAAAATCAACTCGTTCACTATCAATGCGAATTTGATTAATTCCGTCAAGCGGAATTTCTACCGGGTCTTCAATAGTTAATATATGCAATGTTCCGCTTTTTTTCAGATGCCGAAGTGCAGCGTACAAGGTAGTGGTTTTCCCGCTTCCGGTGGGACCGGAAAGCAAAAGAACCCCGTGCGCACTTTCCAACGTGTCAAGAAACATTTGCAAATGTTGTTCGTTCATACCAAGCATATCCAACTCGGCAAGTTCAGCCAATGTCCTTTCAGTCGTCAAAATCCGCAGTGTCATTTTTTCACCGTAAAGAGTCGGCACGGTGGCAATACGTAGAGAAACTTCGTTGCCGCCGATCCACAACGTCAATTGTCCGTCTTGCGGGACACGACGCTCGGCAATATTCAGACCCGACGCAACTTTAACCGCCGAAACCAATTCACGCATATTCGCAAGCGGTAACTTCTGATCAATATGCATCATTCCGTCAATACGCAAACGCACATAACCGTTATCACGCTCGGAATCAAAATGAATATCGCTGGAACGGGACAACATGGCACGGAATACAATTTCCTCCAACAAACCTAACGGCGTTCCATCCAATTCACTAACTTGTTCCGGATAATACTTCCGAATAAACTCCGAAACCGATCCCGACTCCTTCGCCCGAAAAGCAATAACCGGTAATCCGACAATATTTTCCAATTGCGATAAAATGAGATAATCTTCGTCGTCTTCCATGACTACATAAAGTTTCTCGTTGGCAATCATTATCGGTAATACCCCCAAACGGCGTGCCAACGCCGCCGGAAGAATCCGCAATGCCTCACGACCGGCAACAATGCGTGAAAGATCAATAACTTTTGTTTCTTCTGAAGAAGTCATTTTGTTGAAAATAAAAAATTCGTTAATATTCCGTGAGGAATCTCAATAATTCAGAATTTGTAACTATTCAGTGGATTGTTGGTCTAGTTATTGTAGCAGCCGTTTTTAAACGTCTGCCATCGGGTCAACGCCGTAGGCGTTTTATGTGAATAACCGCCGGTTTCAACCGGCGGAAAAGTACCCCCCCTAAACTCAACCCCTTTAGGGGTTGCACTAAAAAATATCGATCAAATTTAATGTCGCTTTGGGACAACCCCTAAAGGGGTTGAGGTGGTTGTGTGTCCGTTACCGCCGGTTGAAACCGGCGGTTATTCACATTGAACCCCTAAAGGGGTTGTTCGTTGGAATAAATCAATCGCAAAATGTAAAACCTCCAATCAAGTGAATAGATACAAAATGTTAAAATAAAATAGACAGTTACCTATTTATTACCCTTCAATCGACTGAATAGATACCAGAATTTACCAAATGTTAACGGCGCGGGCTTGCCCCGCGTTGTTCGACTCAACACCAAACACGGGGTAACCCCCGTCGTTTAACTGAAAACACGGGGTAAACCCCGTCGTTAACAACGGAACTAACATTTATTCGTGAAAATACAATATCAAACGGAATTGAAGTTGCAACATTTCGGATTGACGGCTGTTGACTTTTTGTAATGGCGGGCGTGTCGGCGATGTTGTTTCCGATGCTCCTAAATAAAATTGCGTTATTTTGGCGGGATAAGCAAACGTTTCCATTTGTTTCAAAAAATTGAGAAGATCGCTAAAACGTCCCTCGATTTTGTAATCATTTTCTTCAAATTTCAACGGCGGTTCGTCCGGCAAGACAGGATTTTCTTGTTTCGTTTTTGGGGTGTTTTCGTTTGATTTTTGGTTTGACGTTGCCGTTTTTGCAGCGGGATTTGTTTTGGGCGGTGAAGTTGATTTTGCGGTTGAAGTTGTTCGGGTATTGGGCGGGGCAAGGGGTGTTGTTGACGAAGCAACACGCCGTAGAAGAGTCAATTTGTTTTTAGAGATCATCGCTTCCAGTTCAATGATTACAGATTCTTTATTCTGTTGCGTAATTTTCGGGCGTGATTTGGCAACTCGTTCCATTTCCGCTTTTTTTTCCGCAGCGGTTTTTTCACGTCCGATAATTTGTTCCTGAGCAATAATAATATCGGAATCATTTTCGATAGTGGGTAACGGATTAGGCGGTTCACTTTTATCATAGTTCGATTGGGCTTCCGCAATTGTTGCGGAGATGGAGTCGAAACAATATTTCCGTGCGGCATAAACAATCGCAATGGCGATTAAAATTCCCAACACTGTCCGGTGAAAAGTGTTGAGTCGTCCCCAACCGGAGGCGAAGTCTTTATGCCAAATCCGTAATTGTCGTCGTAATAATCGCCACATAATTTTTTATTGGGGGAGGTACGGTTTGCAGGATTTAGTTTGCGGAATTGGGTTTGCGGGATTGATTCGTCCCTATCGTTCCTAATGTCCCTAAAAAAAACGTAATATTTCAGTCGA
This sequence comes from Planctomycetaceae bacterium, assembly GCA_031257725.1. GTDB lineage: Bacteria > Planctomycetota > Planctomycetia > Pirellulales > Thermoguttaceae > WRKP01. Next base: position 15,956 of record JAIROD010000043.1, read on the forward strand.
ATTTGCGAAAACATCTTGTTATTGTTTCAACCTTATTTTCAACCTTATTTTCTAACAAAACCATTTAACAAAAAACCTTAGTAGCAAGTGAAATAATAGAAACTAACCTTATTACCTTATTACTTTATTGTTCTTCTTTATTTAATAAGGTAATAAGGTTGGTTTTTTGATGATTTTGTGCTACTAAGGTT
>JAIROD010000064.1 GCA_031257725.1 Planctomycetaceae bacterium
CCTAGTGATGGAATAAGGGGAAAGGGGAAAAAAAGGAATAAAATCTTTTTATACGGAAGGATAACATGGCAACAACTGGCCCGCAAACGACAACAAAAAAAGTGTCCCGCAAACCCTGTCCATTGACCAGTAAGGTCAAGTTCGACACCGGATTTGTCAATCTTAACTTTTAATCCCTTTTTCATTTTGAAAAGGAACATTCCGAAAATAATCGTTATACATATTGCTATAACAATTATCGCTAATTCCGTTACTTGTATATTCGGCATGGCTGTATTAGGTAACATATTCTATCGAAACATAGGGAAGTTCCCCGTAAAGTGATTTATCAATTACACCGACTTCCGTAAATCCGACCTTCGGTTTGCCGGAAAGTTTGAATTTTAATGACGAACCGATAATTTTCCCGTAATCGCCCTTAATTTCGTTACCGCCGGAGTAGTTTACGCCGCTTGCAAAAAATCCTTGTAACTTTCCCTCCTCGTTACTTTCAATCGCCAGTATCAAAATAAACGCCGGAGTAATCACCCGACTGTTACGAATACCGACAATAGGCGGTCTGCCTTTCGTTGCACTAAAATAAGTTGTGAACGTAATATCACCGGCATCAATCGCCCCTTGCAAAAACGTCTTGAATTCGCCGCCTAACAGTTGATCTTGAAATTCTTCACTATCAACCGAGTCGCCGCCGCTTGTTATACCGCCTACCGGATAACCATTCAAAAGATTATTTGAAACATCGGCTTTGATGCTTGTTCCATCGTGAATCATCGGAAATAATAAACCGTAAATTCCCTTTGATACCAACGCTTCAAAAGATTGTGCCTCCAACTCCAAAATAACATCAGGTGGAGGAGGCGGTTCGTTTTCTGTACCGACAATCAATTGTCCGTTTTCGTCCAATTGTCCGACAACCGATGCGGTTTGTTCCTCCAATTGATTTTGTTCCTCCAATTGATTTTGTGTACCAAAATCAATTTCCAATTCGTTTTTTTCAGTCATTGTAATCTCCCTAAAAGTTGATTTTGTTAATTACATTAAAAGAACGAAACGCTTCAAATTCCGTTCTGTCTGTAACGTTTTTAATCCCGTTTTGATAACGGGTAATAGCAAGGATACCGTACCCTTGTTTTCGTTCCAATTTCTCAATCGCCTTATACACCGCTTTACCCGCTGTCAAGCAAAAGTTTAACGCCGTATTATGGTTTCTAGACAATACGTAAATTGTTAATACGGTTGTCTGGGCAATCGCCCCTAATTGATGTCCCTCTTGCTCTGATTCACTCTCCGATACAATAATTCTTGTCTCTCCGTTCCAATCCGCACTAATCACGGCATTGATACCGACATTTTCAGCCGGTATTAAATTGAGAGCAATAATCGCATCATACGCAAGTTCGGAAATCGTTTTCATAAATTATTCAACGCCTCATCAACTTCCGTTTCAAAAATAGTTTGAATTTGCTGTTTTAAGGAATCCAACGAAGGCTGCATAAAAGGTCTTGGTGTAACACGTCCCCTGTTTTTGCCGTCTTTTGTTTCTCTTTTTCCCGTACCGCCTTCCATTAAGTGAGCATATTTAACCGGTTTCCGATACCCCTTGCCGCCGCTTGCACCCTTTTGGGCTTTTTTGAAACTTTTTTGACTGTCTTTTTTCATAATAACGTAACCGCCGTAATCCTTGTCCGGCCCGACAACACCAACTGCAAATTTGCCCTTACGGTACGTTCTGATAATAGAAATAATTGATTTTTTCAAAATTCCTGTTTCCACCGGTGCACGCTGTTGTACGGCACTAACCAATAATTTATTTGATTTTTCAATTGCCTTGTTTATCGCACTAGTTCGAAATATGTACGGTAACGCCTTTAATTTGGCTTCCAATATCTCCGTTCCAACTAATTCAATTTTCATGGTCTATATCTCCGTGTGTGTACTTTAACCGAAACGTTGTAACTTCCCATATCAAGCCAACACGGGCCGCCGTTGGATTTTTGTACAGGATACTCCGTTTCATTGTAAATAATCTTGTCGCCTTCCTTCGGCGGGAATAACGTTTCTAAATCCGATTTTTTTATTTCAAAAATTTGACTGTCATTGTACAATTGAAAACCTTCAAAATTAAAGTTTTCCTGCGTCGGTGAACAGATCACCGCCTTAACCGGTATTTCCGTTTCACCGCGTTGGTACGCTGCAACCGGTTCTCCGGAAAAATACCATAAACTATCCCATGTCAAATATTCAATGGATTTAATTTGATTCATAACCGGTTTGTTTAATGTTTTTTATTTCAAGTTTTAACGTATCGATTTTATCGTCCATGATGTCAACACGAACTCCGATACGGTCAACAATCTTGTCAAGCGTTGTTTCATAAATTTTCGCTTGTTCGCTTAACCGGTGTTCGTATGTTGTTGCCTGTTCCGCAAAACGCCGATTGGTCTCTTTTGTATGCGTAACAAGAAACCATATCAGTCCCCCTATCACAGGGCATTGCGTTAATAATATCGTAGCAATTTCCAATACCATTGTAAAAACTCCTTACCAGTTAGGTTCTGAACGCCGTGTACGTTCAATATCTATAACACAAAAACAAGAAAAACCGCGTGTTTCGATTTGTCGTCTTGCATCTTTTTCTGCAAGCCAACCGAAATTGTCGCCGTATGAATTTGCATGACCAAAATAGGTAACTGTCTATTTTAAACACGAAATACGCAAAATATACGAAATTTCACGAAACATACAAAAATTATACGAAAAGGACAACAGAAATCTTTTTTGTATTTTTTCTTGTTATTTCGTGTCGTTAGTGTTAAAAAGGTTAAAACAAAAGAGACAGTTACCAATAAAGGTGAAGGGACGACAATCATGTTTATGGAGACCGCCCGCTGTTTGGGCAAGATGAACATTGTCCCGATCAACTGCTTCCAAAGAA
>JAIROD010000066.1 GCA_031257725.1 Planctomycetaceae bacterium
GGTCATCACTGGCGTATTCCCGGCGCAACGGGAACACGTTCTGTTCGGCATGTGTTAATTGATACAAATTACTGGAAAACTTTTGTTCATGCCCGTCTTGGAATCTTGATGGGTGATCCGGGTTGCTTGTCGTTGTTTGGTCATGATGCAAAACGTCATCAATTGCTCGGTGAACATTTAACGTCCGAATATCATGTTCGGACGATGGCTTATGCACGTACCGTTGATGAATGGAAAGTGCGGGTTTCCCGTCCCGATAATCATTGGCTTGATTGTCTGGTCGGCTGTGCGGCGGCAACAGGAATGGCAACATTCCTAAAAACACAATTTTAACGCCGTTTTCTCAACGCTTTTCCGTAATCCTTCTATTGCCACAACTAACTCTTTCGGCAACGGAATAATACGGTGGTATTGATACAATCCCAGCCATTCGCCCTTGCCAATGACCGTTTCCTGCTCTTTCCATTTTACAATATTGTCAAGATAATGCTTGTATAACTGCAACACTTTTTTACCGGTGTCGGAACAATCCGACCAATCAAATAGTTTTTTGTTAAACGGATTAAGTTTATTTTCAACGATAATTCCTCCGTTGATAACACGTTTCTTTTTAACGGTAATAATCGTTTCTTCTAATCGGGCAGTCGTTGTTCTGTTGCGGGGACACATCAACGCATACAACACGGCATCAATTTGCTCCGTCGGAGTCAAATCTCTGGATGGAGCGAGAAAACAATCTTCGTGATTAATCCAAGTATGTGTTACACTCCAATACAATCCTAAACCGCATAAAGCTTGTGCGTAATTCTTTTTGTTGATAAATATTGGATGAGTAACAACTGTTCCGCTGACAATACAACGAGAATGATCGCGTTGCCGCATAAAACCAGATATAAAACGTCCGGTTGCAAGTGTTCCTTTCGGACGATAATTGTTCATCTGATGTTTTCCGCCAAATGTTTTTAATCCATTTGACTGTACAACGGATAATTCATCTAACGGCAATCCTTCATTCGGGAAAAAATAATTACGGAAACTTCGTTTTGGGTCTTCCTGAATAAATGTTTTCTGTCCCTTGAAAACACCGTTAGCATTGCCTTTGCAATATTCCAAAATGTCGTATGTCATTGCCCCCCATTTTCCTTTTTTGCAACAATCGAATACCGAAAACACACTTGGAAATGCTCCGTTGCCCTGATGCCATTTATTGGCACAACAAATCAAACCGCCCTTAAATACCGGTCGCCAGAATTTCCGCAAGTTGGCGTATTCCTTCGATACAAACGCCTTCATCGTTGTATAACAACCCAAAACATACCGTCCCCTAAATTCATTTTCGATACGGAAAAGAAATTGAGTGTATTTCTCTTTGCTTTCCAAAGACATATCGTGATTTTTCATTTGTTCTTTGACATAAGAAGCTGACACATCTTTTTTATACCATTCTGTCTCGGCAGTTGCTTTTCCGCTGCTTCCTTCACCGTAAGGCGGATTGATAAAAAACAGCCACTTAATATCGGGATTTTCCATATCGCGTTTAACTTCTTCCGGAAAATTTTGTAACAACGTATTTAGAAAATCCATTTTCCAAACCTTTTTACACATCGGTAAATGATGCCGGACAAAATCAACTTCGCCTGCATCGAGAGATGAAAGATACGTGTATTGCAAGGCGGAGCGGGGTATAACGTTAATCGCTAAACCGCCTTCGCCGCAACAACAATCCCAAATTCGCCACGTTCCGTCAAACCAGAAATCTTTTCCGAGTTCCTTTTCAAGATACGCCCATCCGTGTTTTGCCAAATTAGTCGGCGTATAAAACTGACCCTTTTTGCGGCGGGCATCCATTTTGAATAAATCGGCGGCTTTTTGAAAAATCCGCTTTTCCTCTTTGCGGTTTTTAATGCGGTTCCAACGGCTCCAAAAATCGGCATACTCGTCTTTGGGACAACGCTCAATCAAAGCGATTTCACGGTCAAGTTTGAATTCAATCGTGATAACTTCGTTGCCGATAAGGTCGCTTTCAATTTTAATTACTTCACCATCTTCACAGCAATCCTGCCGGAAAACGTGCGGCTTGTTTTCGTTACCGGTGTGATTGAGAAACTGTGTGAAAAGGTTACTCCACGAAGAATAAAGCGGTTCGATGTTATATTCTGTGATGTCATCCGCAAGAACTGTTTGTGAATGGATGATTTGCCGAAGTTGATTGATTGCACTATCAAGCGTTTTCGGTGAATCAACGAAAAAATAACGGAACGGTTCAATGTGTTTGCATTTCTCAATAACAGATTCTGGCGGATTAGAGGGAATCCCTGTTTGGAACAGTTGCAAGTCTTTGTAAATTGATTCGAGTGTTTCCCGTCGGTAAAACACGAATTCGTCTTTGTCGATTAACGCAATATATGGCGGCACGCGCTTGCCGTCTATGTAAAAATTTTGGCAATAGTAAAGTGCTTCGGCAAGGATTTTTGCTCTGTTACTTTCTTTGTACTGCATATCCTCGTTGAGTTTGAATTCAATTAGGATATTTTCGTGTGAAGCATCTGACTTACCCTCTTCGAGTTTGATGTCTTCACAGTCGAGTTGCTGAATGACGAGTTGCCGCACTGTCGCCTCGCTGTTTGCATGGCGAAGTTTGTTGAATAGGTCTTTCGGAATTGGGAATAGGGTTTTTGACATTTATTTATAATGGTAGAAAAATGACACGGAACGCTGGTCAAAATTGAGCATGTGTCCATTGTAGTATTTGCGTTAAAGAATTGCAATATGCCGTACATCCTCTGTCAACACAAATTCACGCGGAACAACCGACAACGAGTTATTCCGAATTTAAGCGTGAATTATTGAGCGAAATCGGACGTTGCCTTCAAGTTCCGGTAAACATTTTGCTTGGCGATTCCTCGAAACATAATTATGCATCCGGTCGCCTTGATCATCAAACGTTTTTCAAAAGTATCAAAGTCGAACAAACACATTGTGAACAAATTGTTCTCAATAAAATTTTTTGTAATATTTCAGTGGAATTTTTGAAAGC
>JAIROD010000091.1 GCA_031257725.1 Planctomycetaceae bacterium
GGCGGGAAACAGGGGCAAGTCGGCTATCGCCGACGCAACCGCTCGGCGAGCGGTTGCCTACCTCTTGATTATTGGACTGATGATAAATAAATAGGATCGCTACTAAATAGTTAAAAAAAATATTCCACTGATATATTACCTTTAATATGATTTAACGTACTCCTATCTAATCGACCACAAACAAAAACAAGCGGACCGCCAAGCGAGTCCGCTCGACGATCACTGTACGAAATCTACAAGATAAATCTAAAGGAATGACTTTACAGTTTGAGTAAATTAATAAATTAATAAATTAATAGTTAACGACGGGGTTTACCCCGTGTTTGGGGACAAAGTCTAATAACGCGGGGCAAGCCCACGCCGTTAACTTTCGGTAATTTCTGAATGATGAAAGATTCCCAATAGTTAACGTCGGGGGGTACCCCGTGTTTGGGGGTTAAGTCTAATAACGCGGGGCAAGCCCACGCCGTTAACTTTCAGTAAATTCTGAATGATGAGAGATTCCCTACGATTATTTTAAAACTACCCCCGACAGGATTCGAACCAGTGACCTGCGGTTTAGGAAACCGCCGCTCTATCCTCTGAGCTACGAGGGCAAACCATTCTTTCAAGAAACGGTTACCGGTTGTCATGCTCCTTTGCCCATGAAAATTCGGTTTTCATTTTTTTGTTATTTTGAGCAAGACCGTTACAAAAAGACACGGAATTTCAGCCATGATTTTGCTGTTTATTCCGTGTTTTTTGTGTTCAAGAACCGATTTTTTGTGTTCAAGAACCGAATGTTCTCATGGTTTTAGGCAAACGGATTATAGATGCCTTGTTTGGCAACACTGCCTTCGTAGAAACCATCAGCGTCGGGCATAACCGGCGGATTGGCGTTCCAATCCCAAACACCTTCCGGCGGCATATCGGTTTTGCCTTTTTCAACGGCTTCGTCCCACTTAACCACTTTTCCCGAAAATGCCGCGTATCGACCAAGAACTGCGGTCATTGTCGAGTGAGCACCATACCAACCGTCATTCCGTTTAATGTTTTCACGGATATTTTTGGCATGAACAACATGTTCGTAAGCGAATTGTCCGGCATTCACCCCTGTGGTGAAAAGATTTTTACCGGATGGATCGTTAAGCCAACCTTTGCCGCCTGCTTCGGAACCGCCTGAACCTTGGGTTCCGTGTACGAATTGATTGACCGCATTGAAGGAATTTCCGATATGCCGACACTGGCTGAACATTTTGGAACCATCGGCAAACGTAAATTCAACAAAGAAATGATCCCACGCTTGACCGTGACGATTACATTGACCTTTGTTTTTCTGATACCATTCGTCCCACGCCGCACGATCGGCGAATGGCGGAGCGGTTCGGCGTAGAGATTCGGGGCAAGCCTGATTCTGACGACCGCCCATCGCGTTGGCTTCTACCGGATGACACATTACATCGCCTTTACTGTGCATCCAGAGTCCCATATCGAGATTATGGACATGTTGCTCGGTGATATTGTCACCGCAAAGCCAAACAAAGTGATACCAGTTTTTCATCTGGAACGACATCTCACTCTCACCGGGGTCCCGATGCCGGCACCAAATGAGACCGCCATTCCAGTAAACCCGCGTAAACGAAATGTCGCCGATCAAACCTTCGTGAATCTTACCGATCCAGTTTTGGAATCCCTGATCGTAACGGCGTTGCAGTCCGACAGTTACTTTAAGATTTTTTTCGTCGGCGATTTTGTTGGATTCGATGAGACTGCGGAATCCGGCAGCATCAACACAAAGCGGTTTCTCCATAAAAACGTGAACGCCTTTTTCTACGGCATAACGGTAATGGAGCGGACGAAAACCGGGTGTTGTGGCAATCAAAACCTGATCGCCGGGGCTGAGACAATCAATTGCCTTTTTGTAACCGTCGAAACTGCCGAACACCCGTTCCGGCGGCAGATCAATTTTTCCTTGATACTTCTCTTCGCCGTCTTTTCGCAATGCGTCGGCTTGCCGTTTGGCATTATCTTCGAAAGCGTCGGCGACAGCAACGAGTTTGACGTTATCACCGACATCCAATCGTTGGCGGATGGCACCGCTGCCCCGACCGCCACAACCAACTAAGGCAAGTTTAATCTGGTCATTTCCGGCGGCATAGGCACTGCGTCCCACAGAAAGTCCGCTAACCAGAGTTGCTCCGGCAGCTAAAGCACCGGAAGTTTTGAGAAAATCACGTCTTGACGTTTGGGTCTTTTTCTGCATACTAAATCTCCTTTGTTGCAAAAAACTTTTTTCGCGTCCACTACGGACTGCTTATCGTGAACAATTTCACGACGGAAGAACAAAGTATAACTATTCACGAAAAACTCTGCAACATGCCAAATCAAAAAAAGAATCAGGAACCCTTTAATTTAAAAACACCTTTTATTGTAACATCTCACTGGAATTTTCGTGGTTTTCCCCGTGTTTTTTGGTTAAGCCTAACAACGCGGGGCAAACTCACACTGTTAACTTTCGTTAAATGCTGAATTATGAGAGATTCTCTATTATTTTTTATCGTGTTGGTCGTAAGCCGGATTTTGTTTCTTGATTAACTCTTTCGGCAACTTCTTTGGCTTCAGGCTCCCAGATGGCAAAGGTATTTTTTCCCCTTTCTTTGGCAAGATATAGGGCTTCGTCGGCACGTTCAAAAAGGGACGCAATATCTGTGGCATGTTTCGGGAAAAAACTAACACCCATACTGGAACGAATCGTGTACATCACTTCGCCAAGATCAACCTGAGTTTGAAACGATTTGTAAAGACGATTCATGACTTGTTCTGTTGTAAATATTTCCTTGTCCTGCGCACAAGTGTAAATAAACACAAACTCGTCACCGCCAAGCCGAGCAACCGTATCTGTATTTCTGATACAAGCACTGACCCGTTTACCAAGTTCAATCAGCAGAATATCTCCTGCGGCATGACCTAAGGTATCATTAACCCCTTTGAAATTATCCAAATCCATCATCACAAAAATAAATGCTGAACCGTTACGCAATACACTGGCAATATGTTGATGCAACCGGTCGTCAAGAAGATAACGGTTGGGTAAACCGGTTAAATTATCGTGCATCGCCCGATGTGCCAGAGCGGTTTCCGTCTCTTTCTGAAGACTGATGTCCGAAGTAACCCCAATAAACCGGTTCGGAAAACCGTTGTCCGTTTCAATCGGCATCCCGCGAATCCGCACCCAAAGATAATGACCATCCCGACGACGTATCCGACATTCCACCGAAAACGGCGGCGGAGATTCCTCGCGTGTGTAAAGTTTACGCAAAAAATCGGCTTCATCCTGATCATCCGGATGAACAAGAAGATCCCAACGAAGGTTTTGAGGTAATTCTTCAGGAGGATATTGGAACATCTCCAAAAATCGTTCGGAATACCACGCTTCTTTTGTTTCAAGATTGATGTCCCAAATACCGTCACGGCTGCACTGAACCGCCAAATTCCAACGTTCTTCACTGGCTTTTAACTCTTGTTCCGCTGTTTTACGAAACCGGATTTCATCTTGCAGATCGTTGTTTAATTTCAAAAGCCGTTTTTCACTATCTTTCAATTCGGTTAGTGAATGTTCCAGTTGAACAACCATCGAGTTGAATGCCTGAGAAAATGTTCCCATAAATTCAACCCGCTGGGAAAAATCACCCTCCGCAACCTGTTGAACCTGCCATGTCAAATGACGTAGATTCGCCTGCAATGTCTTCAAACAACCCGCAATCGCACCGCGAATGGTAATATTATCATCAAGATCGCCGGTGGAAAATTTTAAAAGAAGTTCCCGAATGGTTGTCAATTCCTTACAAATTGTTTCCATGTCCTGATTCTCAAACGTGGTCTCGCTGAGAACCGGAATAGAACGACCTGACAGTATCTGCCGTAAAATTGTTATGCTGTCGGTGTTCAT
>JAIROD010000243.1 GCA_031257725.1 Planctomycetaceae bacterium
TTGTGGTAAAAACATAAAAGGCAACTTCTAAAAACCTATTTTTTGACAGGATTCACCGGATTGACAGGATAAAAATCAAATAAAATCATGTCAATCATGTTTATCCTGTCAAGTTAGAGAAAAGGTCTATTCAGAATTTACCGAAAGTTAACGGCGTGGGCTTGCCCCGCGTTGTTTGACTTAACCCAACAACACGGGTAAACCCTGTCGTTAGCTTTCGGTAAATTCCGAATGAGGAGAAATTCCCGTTAGAATTTGCCGTAGAAGTTTACAGTAAACGCAGTGATGTGGTAGAATATACCGGCTGGTTTGAATAATTTTTGAACACTGATTCCATTGGCAATATGTTCACAATCCAATGTACAACCTGTAATGCAAAACTTAAAGTTAAGAATGAAGAACTGATTGGTCAGATTCTTGCATGTCCTAAGTGCGGCGGTATGGTTCTCGTTCAACAACCGGAAGATGATTTCATCTTATCGCCGGAATCTCCGCCATTCAAAAAGTTTCCCGATATTTTAACAAGTGAAACAGAATCGGGTATTATCAAACCATTGCCGGAAGTTCCCGCCTCCGAACAACCGGATTCTCCGGCAACCGCGCTTTCCGCAACAGAACTCCGAACACGAAAAATAATGCTCAGTGTTTTGGCAATTCTTTTCCTCATTTTAATTACTACTATTGGTATTTTGTTTACTGTTAAAGGTAATCATTTGAGCAAAATTTCAGTTGAATCTCCTGATATTCCGGTTGTTCCGCCTCAGAAAAACACACAACCGATTCCCAATTCTGATCCCGATTCTGTTCCCGCTCCCGTTCCCACTCCAAACGCAACACCTGATTCTGCCGTTCCAACGGAAATAGTTGCGCCGCTGGAATCTACACCGGACAAAATACAGAATAATTCACCAAATAACACTCCAATTGATAACGGAGTTTCCCCCACACTTGAAAACAATACGAAAAACAACTTGGAAAATAATACATCAATCTCTCCGATAATTCCTTCCCTTACTGATTCTCCTCCTGTTGAAAAAGCGGAAAGCGCAGAGAATAAGGATAGTACACGTCTTGCGGCATTGCTTGCTCAAACACCGGAAAAAACACAACCGGAAATCAGTTCAACAACCGATTTATTGTCTGAAATTGAAAAGAAAATGCCGGGACTTGTTCCGGTCTCGACGGTACTTTCACTGGATATTAAGGATCGGCTGGCAATTCCGCTTACCGGTCTCAAACTTGAAAAAACATCGTTGCTTGAAGTGGTTCGTCTGTTTTCCAGTCTGACGGAAATTCCAATAACATTTGATATTGACGAAATGCGTCCGCGCGGGATTCGGATTGACAGCCCCTTGACGGAACAGTTTGATGCCGGAACTGTAGGCGAAATTTTGGTAAAAATTCTGGCGTTGTTGGAACTGGAACCGGTTGTCGAAGACCGGCAAATCCTGATTACCGTTTCGTCGGAACGCCGGAATATGTTGTCAGAGCGAACTTTCGATGTTACCGACTTGGTCGAAAACTCCAAAAATTCCGCCAACCCCTTAACACCGGAATCTCTTGCCGAAATACTACAACGACTGATTGATCCGGCAAATGATTCTTTTATCCGAATAGCGGGCAATTCGTTAATTGTTCAGAACCGGTTTAAGATATTGGATGAAACATTGCGGGTGTTGGAGCAACTTCGTGTTATGCGAAATTTGCCGCAACAAACTGAAGTGGTCGGGGAATTTTTGGTTCCCGAAGCCTTCGGTTGGGATGCCGTGATGGTTCCGCTCACCCTAAATTACTACCAACCTACCCCATTGTCCAATATTTTCTCCCAACTGGAATCGGCAACCAAACTCCATATTCTTGTTGATCATAAGGCGTTACATCGTGCGTTGAGTCCGTTGCAACAGATGAAGGCAACTGTTCGGTGTAATCGTGGAACAGTCCATGAGGTTCTCGAAAAACTGCTGGCATCGGTGGACACTGCACCGCTGACTTATCGGATTGCCAATTACAACACCATTGAAATCACCACCATCGACAACGCCCGTCAACCGGAAAAAATGAACGTTGAAGTTCACCGTTTCGCGACGGAAACTGATGAAACACCGGAAGAGCTTGCACGAACAATACGTTCCGCGTTGGAGCCGGACTCATGGCGAATACCGGAGGATCAGGAAACTCTGGGACGCGGCGACATCTTTATTGATCACCCTTCCGGTTGCCTACTCATTCGCCAATGTCAACCAATTCAACGTCAAATAAGACTCTGGCTCGGAAAAAAACAATCACATGAATTAATTATTCAGCAGCAATCCTATTGAGAATCTCTCATCATTCAGAATCTACCGAAAGTTAACGGCGCGGGTTTACCACACGATTTTGACCAATCAGTGGCGGTAGCGTCCTCGCTACCGAAAAAAGTTCACGGTAACATAATATACTGTCAACGGGTAGAAAGTAACTGTCTATTTTAACTTTTTGTCATATTTCAGAGCAGTTTTTTACATCCCAGCGGGATGTTTCCAATCTAGCCGTTGGTTTTGCGTTGTAACGATAGGGAATCCATGTTTTTATCTGAAAGCGGTGGTTGCTCAATTCGGGCGCGCGGATAAGGTATAAATATTACTAATTTTCCCCTTACCCCATTATTAATTTATGAGCCGAAAACGTCTAGTTTATTCATCGTCCTTTAAAGCG
>JAIROD010000311.1 GCA_031257725.1 Planctomycetaceae bacterium
GATTTTCCATTTTTGCGTCTATACTAGACCTTTTCGCTAAGCGAAGGATCGCACGCATCCCGCGTGCATGAGTTAGTTTAGTGAAAAGGTCTCATTTCCCACTAACTCTGGGGATGCACGCGGGACGCGTGCGTTCCTTTCCTAAATAAACCTTGTCGTGTTTTGTCATCATGTTTAGGGTTAGCGAAAAGGTCTAATATGCAGTCGGGACGACTGTGTTCCTAAAACAACCCATTTCTAACCGTTTGCAGTATAGCAAATAGCAAAAGGTCGCCTACCAAACGATTTCCTACTTTACCTAAATTAACAACCGCCCCGTGAACACTAGGAAAAAATTCTAACTTTAACTGTTCGTCCCTTATTTCTCGGTGACAGACATAGTTCTAATCCGTTGGTCAGCTCCACTGATTGTCCGATTGGAACCGGCGAGTTTGTCGTGACATTTTTCATCTCCGTTACGTTTGTGTTGACAATAAAATGTTTTCCACTTCCACGATCAAAAGAAAAATAACCGACGGGGTCTTTTTGCGTTCCTATCAACGTTTCGTTTGGGCTGCTATCTCGGCTAACGTGCCATGGATAGAGCCATTTTTCGTTACACACCATTGAATGGTTCTCGGGGTAAGTATGTGATCCGTTACGATAAGAAAAGTCAAGAACGGCTATAGATCCCTTGTACGGAGTTCCGCAATACGGACATTGCCTTGAATTTTTTGAAAAAATGAATCCTTTTTTGAGACAATTTTTACCTTTACACTCCAGATACATATCAATCGTATTGAGTAACGCCGTTTCCCAGTCATTGGCGGTAGGGCGTTGTGACGGATTGTGTAACCCGTCAATAAACGCCCTATCAAAAAGTTCCTTCAATTCCGAACCGCATACTGTGTATGGTAATTCAACGGGATCAACCCAAGGTCTTTTTCCCTTATCGTACGGACCCGGTGTCAGACGATTGGATGTATCAACCGGATTTTCAATAAACAACGCCTTTTCACCCATTTCAAGCTTCTTCTGTTCGGTATCGTCCTCACTGTGATATGCTCCTCCGATTAAGGGATGACGATGAAAAAGGAGCATATAAATTAAAACAGCAAGAGAGTGGCTATCCGTCTCAGTAGATGGTCTTGCTCGGTTGGTCACAACTTCCGGTGCCATAAAACCAGGTGTTCCGATAACTTTGGGCGGATAAAGATTATTTACAACTAAACCCTCAATGTCAATGATACAAGCATTGCCTTTTGCCGGATTAACAAGGCAATTTTTGTGGGAAATATCAGAATGAGCCATTCCCGCAGTATAAAGCCGCCGTACCGCACGCGCTAACTTCATGCAAACCTGCAAATATCCTAATAGTTCTCCTCTTTCGTAAGGCTGGAGCCTGTTGTTAAAATTATAGGCTTCGCCAAACCAAGTCACTACTTTCTCCCTTCTTTTCGTTTCACCGGGACCTGGATCGAATAAAAATTCCTGTCGAAATGCCGGAGTTACCAAACCGATTTTTCCATCATATTTAACAATCTTTTCGGGCCAACAATACAACTCTCTCAAATAATCACCGCCGGGACCAAGATAAATCTCGTTGCGGTAGTCTCCAATGACTTTTTCAATCCGTTTCAATTCTGTTTCATCGGGTGTTGTTTTGAAGAAAGCGACAACATAACTTTCGTCCGGCGCAAAGTAAACATCTTTAAATGTTCCACTCGCCGTAGGATTGGCGGCATCATACTGAAATTCAACAAGCGTTCCATCTGTGGTTGTAGTTTTAACAAGTTGCATAGTTAGATATTAAAAGTAAATAATTTTGTATTCCTTATTATCAATGTCCCGTAGGGACAAACGATTGGTAGAAAATTCATTTCTTTTTGACTATTAGAATGGTTCTGTCATCGTAAGGATTATTTCCATCTGACCAGAAGTTGAGCCATTGGAGTAAGGATTGGGCTTTTTGTTCTGGTGTTTTGGTTTGTTCAAAAAGGTCAGGGCAACCCTTGAGATCTTCGCCGTAACCGTTTTTGAGTTTATCTTCGTAAAAATCAAGCCAACCTTTTCCATCGACAACAGCGTCCACCGTTGAAAAAAACGGATCGGCAATTCCATCCGTAACAAAAAGTATCGCATCAAACGTTGTACAAAATGAAAAACGTAACCGTTTCAGAATAGCAGAGCTTTCGATTTCATCGGGGTTCGTCAAAAATTTTGTCTGACCGGCATATTCTCCGAAGTCCGGTACGCCCAATACGAAAGCCTGTTCTGTTCCGTTCCAACGTAATATCGCCGCACCGCCGTCACCAACCCAATAGGAAATAATAAACCAACCTTCTATTTCCTTACAATATTTGAATGCGGCACAAAGTAATGTGGTGTTATAATCGTTTACTTTAGTTCCTTTTTTTTCGGCTTCATCGAAAATGGACTTGTAGGTTGCGTGAAGAGCATGATGAAAAATACTTCCCAGTTTACTTTCAACAATTATATCATCGTAACACATCGGTTGCTCAAAAAGATTTTTCTGTTGTTGTTGTTGTTGTTGTTGTTGTTGTAACGATTTTGTCCAGATGCAAATATCTTTGTCAAACTGGTTGAAATGTTTTCGGAGGCTGCCGATAACAGTGTGACAGGCGAGTTCGGAACCTTTTCGGGAATATTGCGCACTTCCCGCACCGTCCGCAACCGCAACAAAATTCCAGCCGGTTATTGTATCAAAATCAAAATGAAAACAATCATCACGCGGTGTACCCCGATTAGCGTGATAACGTCCGCGTTGACTGGCGGCAATCACTTCAAGATTTTTTGCCGGTGTTTTTTTATTCCCGATGCTGTAGTTGTGTGGGGCAGGAACATTCTTATCCATCGCAATTGTTGCGCCTCTGGCATCAGAATCCTTGTTCGGATAATCTCCATAATCCGCAACAGGAATATCCTTCCAAATATCTCGCGGATTAGGATCAATCCGAAACGGTTTCGGATATTGAGAACAGGACATATCTTGTCCGGTTCGACGGAAATAAAAAATGAGATTACCATCAAAAGCATTTCCTTTGGGAGTTCCCTTAATGATAATTTTATTCCCGTTAGTTATAACTTCCAATTCTCTGTTATTGGGAGTAATAGATAGTTTTTTTTCGATTCTTTCGATAATTTTCAAATCATTGGCAATTGGAGAGAAATCAATCTCTAATTCATAATACGTTCCAATAACCCCTGCGGGAATATTAGTTGTATCAATTATTTTGTAAATTTGTTGAATAAAATAACTTTCAGGACGTTCATTGCTCTCTTGAAGAATTTCGTATTCAAAAGCAATCGCAATCCGATTTTTTTCTTTAGGCGGTTCCGAAATTTTCGGAGTGTTATCAATATCTGAAGGTACAGATTCCGTTTTTTTTGATTTCGAAGATTTTTTGTAGGTTAGGAATTCAGAAGTCATATTATTTTTTGATTCATAAATCCAGCGGGATATTACAATAACAAGCAAGAGGGTAATCAAGACAATCTCTATAAACAAGAGAGTAATCAAAACACTAATCAAATCCAAATCAATTAACATAGAATTCCTCTGTCAAAAATTACTCTTTCTGTTTTTTTGCAACGAAATCTGTGACTTTAGCAGCACAATTCGTCTCTCAAGGACAAATTTATGCCTTGATGTTTATCCTTGTAAAATAAAGGCATAAAGGTGCAAATTACGAACATTTCATACTATTAAAGGTATCTGTCTATTTAAATTGAGATTATTTATTTAACTATTGTAACGTTTCCTTAGCCCCGCATGGGGCGTGATTATGCATAACCGGCGGTGTAGCGCAGCGAAACCGCCGGACGCAACTCCTCCGCCAGACAAAGCCGCGCTAGCGGCGAGATTATTTTATGATATTCGATTGATTGATTGATTGATGTTTGATAATCTCGTCCCTGCGTGACTTTTGATTGTAGGGGGCAATGTTCCGGCGGTTGCGTTTCGCTTCACCGCCGGTTATGCATAATCTCGCCGCTCGCGCGGCTAAGGAATAATTCCTATCCAATCGGGGCGAAAAATTTTTCGCTCCGACAACACGTGTCTATGTACAAATTAAATAGACAGCTACTACTAAAGGTGCATTGTACAAACGTAACACATGGATTGAAATTTTAATTGTTTAAAATATTCGATTGTGTTTTGATGTTCTTTATAAAAGTTGGGATCACCTATTTTTCCGGCAGTGCCTTAGTTACTAAATCACATCATCACTATCCGATTTTTGATGGTTCTGCCGGCAGTATGTTGATCGCATTGCCCGCATTAGCGGCAGCTGACGATGTCGTTTTTGAAACAATTTCAAAAAATTGGGCAATTGAGGCGGCATCAGTCGTCTCAAGTGTTACAACATTTTCAGTTAAACGTTTCAAAACTTGGTGATCAGCATTTGGTCCGGCAGCGAAGCCAACAACAGTTCCCCAGTGGTAATTATTGAACTTGTCAATCGCATTTTCACGATCAGTTTGATCATCGTTGGGTTGCCCATCTGTAAAAATGAAAACAAGCGGTTTATAATCACCATTAGGTTGAGTTCTTGTTCTCTTGACAACTTCATTATTTGCACATTCGACAACTTTTTCTAACCCTAGCCCAAGTCTGGTGTCGCCTTCGATGGAAAGTGTGGGTGGATTAACCTTGGCAAGTTCAGTTAAACCGAAAGGGACCTTAGCGTCTCTCGAAAACGTAATTAAACTGACATAAGCACAAGCACTAGTCGCAGCGTCTGCCCTTAACGCAGCACACATCGTCTGGAGACCGCTATTGACGGCGGCAATCGGTTTTCCTTCCATTGAAGCAGAAACGTCAATGAGGAGATAAACAGGAAGTCTAGCCATAATTTTTTGTAATAGTAATAATTGTTAATGGAACTTAAAAAAGATTTTAATCGGCAGGAACACCGTAAGAAACGATAACGTGTTCAAAACTATCATTAAAACCATGACAAACAACAGTCAAATCGGAAAAAACAAAATAGGACACAATAGTTGGGAAATGAATTTCCGTTCTATTTTCTTTGTCGTCTTTTTTTATCTTTTCGTTATTTTTCTGATTATTGCGTTTTGGGGAAGGCATAAGACTAAACGAAACAATCGTCGGATCGAGTTGATCTATCAACATCTCAAATTTTCGCATCCAATATTCATCCCGGTACAATGTCTCCATTCCATACTCTCGATGCGAAAAAGAAGATACAGAATCGGACAGATTTTTGTTTGACAAATTCCGGATATTGTCAAACCAATCTCCGTTCTTGTTAGACTCGAGGTCTTCGGCATAGACATTGTGTATCGTTAACGGGGAAAGAAACAAGAAGATCACAAAGAAAATACTTTCCCAACAGATGCTTCCCCAACAGGGAAAACGCTTTTTCAAGAATTGTTTATCATTGCCTACCCCCCCCCCCCTTGCCTAAATTAACAAAACGATTTTCTATTTTAACAAAATCGTTTTTTACTACATCTTTTGCCAAAATACCCGTTATCGCGTTCATGTTCGTTCTCCTGACTCAAAGGTGTTATAATCCTAAAAACCATGACGATTACTATAATCGGCATTTTGTACAGACTTCCGCAACAAATTTCGCCGAATTATAAAAAAAAAATCCCTAGCGTTCACGGGGGGTGGGGGTTAAAATGGATAAAATTTTAATAGCGATCTGGAATTTCAAACGACGGGTGCAATGCTCCCATATCTGTTTTTCTACAACATTGCATCTTCTGCTGAACTGACAATGTCAAGCATTGGTAGATGTTGCCTTCAAAAATTTACCTAAATTAACAACCACCCTGTGAACGCTAGGAAAAAATCTCAAAATCCGTCAAGACCAATTTTCCACTTTTTTTCCTACATTTTTTTGACAGTAAAATTAGGTTAGCTAAAAGCGTGGAACGTTTGGAAAGGGTCGAATTTGACCCTTCGTTCACTTAACACTACAAAAAATAGCGATCATGAAATTCGGTGCGTATGTCCGCCATACATCGCGACGTTCGATTCGGAAACGAAAAGGAACGTCCAGACCGGGGCATCCGCCGTTCAGTCATGTCGGGACATTGAAACGATTTATCTTTTTCGGTTACGATATATGCAGGCGGATGTCTATTTTCGTAATAATTGTAAAAATCTCATCATTTTCGTTTATTATCAGCAGATTATACAGATTGTACAGATTTTATGTACTGAAATAAAAAATCTGTACAATCTGTATAATCTGTTGATAAAATTTGAAATATCTTTTTAACACGAAAAACATGAACATTGTTGTTTGTTATTATTTTTGTTCGTATATTTCGTATGTTTCACGGCAATTCAAGTCGCGGCGGCAATGTTAGAGCTTGCCCGCGCCGGATTCAATCCGAAAAATATTGATATTGCCATTGCCGCGTTACTGGATTTAGCGCGCGCGACAGGAACCGACCTTGCTCTTGCAACAGAAATCGCCGTTAATTCCATGTACTCGTTTGAACTTACCGCAACGGAAATGCCGCGAGTCTGCGATGTGATGGTCGCGGCGGCAAACGGAGCGGCAATGACTCTTGAAGATTTAGGATATTCAATGAGTTATTGTGCGCCTATTGCCAAAGAGTACGGAATCACGCTTGAAGATAC
>JAIROD010000342.1 GCA_031257725.1 Planctomycetaceae bacterium
AATTAGGACACTTGGCAGTAGGCAACCGTGAGTGAAAACTTTTCGCCGAAAGGTTGCGCCGGTTGGTTTGTTATGGTGTTGTACGCTGTTGGTCTTTAATTTTCAGCCGTCAACAGGGACAAGTCGGCGGGTACACCGTATTGTTTAAAACCGCCCGGCGGTCGGTTGCCTACCACGACTGAATAGTTACAAAATTTTTTCGTTTGCCCTTTTCAGGTGAAAAAATTATGCTATATTATTGTGTGTAAATGAGAGTAAGCAATTGCTCTGATCAATTTCGAGATGGTTTGTTGCCGTTTCGGTTTTCGTATGTCCGGCGGTTCGGGTGACCAACTAGTCGAATTTCCGCATGGTAGATCGGTGATCTGCAACGGGGATGCCCGCTTACTAAGCATCATAAAGGAGAAAACAAGACAATCGTTTTTTGAAATCGCTTTCACAGGAAAGCCAAAGAACCGTCTTGTGTCTGTATTCCCCCGTTTATTATTCCTATTAGTTAAGGGATTCTGGTGTTGGCAAACTCTTGATGGTTCAATTAATTCGACTTGATTTTTTATGCGCAATTTTTTTTTGAAAAATCCATTTTTTGTGAAAATAAATTGACCTTCACCGCTATAAGTATTTAAGGAAGATGCAAGGGTATGTTGCCGCTTTCGTGGGATTCGCTTGTTCAAGCGATATAGTCCGCGAAAATAAATATTTTTTTAACGTTTACCATTTTTTGTTACTTTAACACATTACAGTACCATGAAAGAACTTACGATTATTGACGAATTGAAAAATCTGTTACCGCCGCTCACTGAAGCGGAATTTACCGGACTTGAAGAAAGCATTTTGAAAGACGGTTGTTTGTCGCCGCTCGTTGTCTGGAACAATATTTTGGTTGACGGACATCACCGTTACGAAATATGCTGTAAACATCAGATCCCTTACGCGATTAAAAACGTGGAACTCGATAATCTTGACCATGCGAAATTTTGGGTATGGCAACATCAGGAAAACCGGCGTAACATGACTCCTTACCATCGCGGTGAACTTGCGCTGAAGTTTAAGGAAGTGATTTCCGCTAAAGCCAAGAAACGACAATGTTGTGGTCAAGGTGGAATTTTGCTTGGGGTAATATTACCACAAGCAAATAAAACACGTCAGGAACTTGCAGAAAAAGCAGAAGTATCAGAGCGAACACTTGATAAAATCGAATATATTTCGTCACACGCCGATGAAGAAACGAAATCTAAACTTCGCCGTGGTGACACGGGAACTTCGATCAATAAAGAGTACCAACGTCTCAAATCCTATGTTGAATCGAAAAAGCCGATAAAATCGTTACGTCAATCCCAATCGTCCATGGCGAAACCAGTAACAATTAAGAGCCGTTCTCATTTGAAGGACACTTATTGTTGCGGAGTTGAATTTGAACCCGATCCGGGCGACACCTACTACGATTGGCTTACGGATAAAGAACGGTCTGAATTTTTGGAGTTACAAAAAAATTGTGTGAATCCGATTTTTTCTCAAATCCGTAACATCACGATCCAGAACATTCCGGAACATAAACCGGACAATCTGATTAACTGCCTTTTTGGATTGTTCAGTCCTTTGTATCGTCAAAAACTTGCTTATGGTTTACTACGAAGAATGTTTCAAACAGCCGAAGACAAAGACAATGCAGTCACCGTTGTGAAGGATTTCTATCACGAATTCCAATAAACAGTTTGTTGCAAATATTGGAGAACAAAATTAATGAGTATTTTCTCATACAATAAAGGCAAGGTTGGAGAACGGGAGCTTGCCCATGAATTATCGCGAATTTTTAGCGTTTCGGCGCGTCGCAGTGGTCAATTTCAGGGCAGCACGATCCGCAGAATGTTGTTGCGGAAATTTCAGACATTCACATCGAATCTAAATGCGTGGAACGTTTACGGCTTTACGAAGCCTTTGACGAAGCGACTGAAGACATCGATGCAACAAAAATTCATGTCGTCTGTCATCGACAGAATAAAAAGTCTTGGGATACTTTTGTTCGGCTCGTCGTGAACTTCGGAAATTCCGAAGATACCAATCAAAACAATTGAATGATTGCCCAATTGGAAAACATGTTGAAGTTGATCACAAAACAGTTTCTGTCGTCCGCCGAGAATTGGAAATGACTTGGGAAATTCCCCAGTCAACTATTCGAACAGGTCTTGATGGTCGGATGATCAACACTTCGCGTATTGGTTCATCCAATACGTTACAACAATACGATTTGATCTATAAAATGTTTATTCAATGTCGTTATTTTGAGAACGATTATTGTGTTTCCTGCGGAGAAAGATTGCCGTTTGATGTGGTCTGTGAACATTTTGCAGTTATCGTTGTGGAATCTCTCTGACATGAAATTCCTCCATCGGATTACAATAATGTTGAACCTTGCGATAATAACAAAATTTTTGTACGAAATGAGTTACATTACATTGACCGTGCTGATATATTATTGAGACGAAAAAGTTTTTTTTCAGAGCGGTTATCAAACGATTTCCATTATACATCACGAATTGAATCTATCTGGTGAAATTCCCCGGATAGAAAGTAGAACAGTTCAGCGTGGTTATTTGACCCAATGTGAAAAGTGATAAAAATCCGCGCTGTTTTTACTGACAGAATAAAGAGCCATAAAGTCGTCGTTATTTAACTCGGCGATTACCTAGAACTGGCAATTATTCTTGTTACATATCACCTTCAACAATTATTTGAATATGTCGACAACACTTGTTCCCCGACTGATACAAACTGATATTGATACACAAATTCGTATTGAGATTAGTGATGATGTGGTGAAGGACTATGTGGAGGCGATGGAAGCGGGCGATATTTTTCCGCCCTTCTTGTTTACTTCGATGAACCGAATAATTGCTACATACTTGTTGACGGCTTCCATTGTTTGGCAGCCCATCGCCGCCTTCGTCCGAATGATGCGATTCCGGTCAAGTTAGAACTTGGCACGCTTAACGATGTACGTTGGGCAAGTCTCGGCGTGAACAAAGATCATGGTCTCCGCCGCACCAATTCCGATAAACGCAACGCTATTGTCAACGCATTAAAGCCTCCGAAAGGAGCGGAATTGAGTGATCGTCAAATTGGAAAACTTGTTGGTGTTCATCACAATACGGTTAGTCATATCAGAAGAGATATGGAGTTATCTGGCGAAATCCGACAGTCAAATATTCGAACAGGTCTTGGGAGGTTCCTACCAAAGGACGACCAAGAGTGGAGTATGTTTTACTGGACGAAAAAGATAAATCGGAATAGAATGGCGACCAATTAATCAAAATAATCAAAAAACTTTTTCCCCTTCTTCAGACGAAAAAGTTTACATTTTTCCCAAAATGGAACGAAATGAGATGTATTTTGTCCTCTCCGTACCATGAATCGGAACTTCTTCTTCTGGAGTCAGACGAAAAAGTTTTTCCGGAAAAATAAGGGCGAAAGCATGATTTTCCCCTTTTTCCCCCCCTACCCCCCCCTCACGAAAAAATAATGTAAAAATAACCGTTTGCGCGCGATAGGGGGG
>JAIROD010000401.1 GCA_031257725.1 Planctomycetaceae bacterium
TTGATTGGATTTCAAAACGGTAAAAATGATAAAATGATGGCTGCGTATGGTAATTAGCGCAAGAATCCTAATGGACAAAAATCCTCTAATTATTCACAATTCACTATTAACTAATTTGAGCCAATATAGTCCGATAATTGTTTTAGCGTCTTTGATTTCGCCGTTGGCGATCATTTTGAGTGCCTGCGGCAGATCAAGAATCAGTGTTTCGATTTTTTCCCCATCTTCCATCGCAGTTGGACCGGGAATTAAATCGGTTGCCTTGAAAAGATGCATTTCCTCATAAACAAAACCAGGGGACGCAAAAAATGTCATAATCGAAGTCATCGTTTTTGCCGTATAACCGGTTTCTTCAATTAATTCACGGCGTGCAGTTGCTAGCGGCAATTCCTTCGGTTCCAATGTTCCTGCCGGAAGTTCGATTAGTGTTTCGTCAACAGCAATCCGGTATTGCCGAATTAACACAATACGGTTGTCATCAAGAATCGGCAATATCACCACCGCACCAGGATGAACCACAATATGCCGTTCTAACGATGTACCACTTCGGCCTGTGATCATCTTTTTGACAACCTTGAATATCCGACTCGTAAATAGTGTTTCCATAAAATTATTTTTGTAATATAAGTTTATAGCGCGGCGGGGAATAGGCGGTTTTGTGATTCAAGGTTTGAACCAAAATTCCGCTTACACCACAAACCATAGGCGACAAACCGCCAATCCCAAGATTAACGAAAGAGGTCGGCTTCAATATGGTAAGGCAGTTCTCCGTAACGAAATTTCGGATTAACGTACAATTCTCCGCCAAGGTGAACTGCTCGTGTGCGGAACGGAACTTTCAAATCGCCGACACAGTGAACACTGATCATGTCAAACGGATTTTGTTCGGGGGAACAAAATTTACAATGATAAACAGTTCGAACCAACATGAAATTTTCAATTCCGGCAAGTTGCCGCCCCGGATACATGAAACCGCGAATATAAATTTTTCGATGTTCTTCGGCAATGGCTAAAATATGTTCCGGTAATTTATTTGTTTTGGGATCGGGACGCAGATCCATAAAATCGACTGCCGTATAACCGTAGGGAATACTGAAATAATAATTCCATATTCCCCAACCGGCGGCGCACAATCCCAATACAAGCGAAAAAACAATACCTGCCAGTGCAAAATTCCGGCCTGTGTAATCAAACGGACACGACATAATCCGATAAAGTCCGAACAAACCACAAAACGCCCCAAATAACGGGCAAATCACAAACCAGTTACTCAAAAACATCAATGGCGTAAAAAGCGAAAAAATAAACGCTATTACCGCCAACACACTAATTGCACGATAACCAACCGTAATTCCGGTTGATCCGATTTCCTCTTTTGAAACCGTACTCAAGGATTGATCAAATTCTTGTGACATAATTTGTAAAATAAAAAAATTAAATGAAACTAAACAATTATTTATATTTTAATTTCCCTTGTATCGGGAATGAATAGGATCGCCATCCTAAAAATAAAGTGGAAAAAAGGAGAAAACCAACAACAAAATACTATAACATCATTTTAACAAAAAACAAGACCGGTTTTTAGGAGTTTCCTTCCGGCTTCACCTACAGCAACATTTTCCGGAAATTTATCTTCAAAAATAGTTGGTATCTATTCAGTAGAATGTATTATCAGGAAATACTCATCAGGTAGGCGAGCATAGGTGAACGTCGCGGGTGAAAACCTTTCGGCAAAACATCACCTACTTCTGGATTATTCACGTAAACAAGAATCACATAAAATACCAAAACAACCTAAAATTTTTACCCATTTTAACACACCAACCTCTGAACGCTAGGAGAATTTTTTCACGCGATTTTTTTGATTGTGTGAGGATTGTTATGATCCGGCTGACCCAATTCTACCGGAATTATCGAAGAGGACGGCTCGGTAATATGTAATTTGGGTACAATTTTACGTGGACGTTTTAAAAACGTCAACATTTCGCCAAAGAAAAAAAGTCCGAATAACCGACCGAAAAAAATCTGAAACGCTTTGAATTTTGGAAGATGACGCCAGAAATCGATTCCAAAGGAGCCGAAATGTTTTCCTAAAGTTGTCCAGGTCGAATTTTTTCCGAACCAACGAAAATAAAGCCGTTCAATCTGAACTCCCCACGTAAAGGCGTTTGTTGCCGGAAGATAATTGGGGCGCACCGTAATCCGGCATTCCTGATCAACCGTAGTATGCCAACCTTGTTCCGACATACTCATTGCCGCGTCAACATAAGAAATTTGCGGAATAAAACTGGTATCAAACAATCCGGTTTGAGTTAACGCTTTTTTCCGAAAGAACACGGCAGAAATATGAGGGACGATTCTTTTTTGAGCCATTTCCTTCCATTGTGAACGCCGGATTGTCCGAAGAACCCCTTCCGGTTTGTAGCAAATTCCGAGTGAAAAGATCCGTTTAGGTTTTCGGCGGTCATACACAGATGGAATGATAATCCCTAATTGGGATTGTTCGAATAATTGCAAGATATTCTGAGTCCAATGAGCAGAAACTTCGGTTCCTGGGTAAAGAATGTGTAAAATATCGCCCTGTGCTTGCAGAACGGCTTCATTCAAAACATCTATGGGGTTGGAAAGATGATCTAAGGCAATAAAAACCGTTCCTTCCGTTGCCGTATTCCAGGGATCAGCATATTTTGCTGCATTAGCGATTAAGATTTCCGTTCCTTCCGGTTTGTGGACAAGCACAGAAGCCAGTGTTTCTTCAAACGCTTCTGTTGGGGTATCGCTCAAAAGGGGTATGATGACAGTGAGGCAAGACACATTATACTCCGTACGGGAGCAGACCAATGATGAATCTAAAAATAACACAAGCCTATTGACAAGATATAATTACGTTGAATACTACGTAATATTTTCCTGTGATATCTATGATTCCATAAAATAACGCCGATACTTCATTCGGCAACCAAAAACTTCTGTATAAGATGGTTTTCGGAAAATCAGTCAAATGTTCTTTACCTTGCTTTCCTAATTTATTTGTTTTTTTGAGATTAGTGGTTTGTGTTGCAAGCAAAATTTCCTAGTGTTCAGAGGCTGGTGTGTTAAAATGGATAAAAATTTTCCTAGCGTTCACAGGGTGGTTGTTCAATTAGGTCAATTAACGTAGAAAATTGCGAGGTAGGCGATCCGTCCGCTGGACGGTCGCACCGGTTGAGATTTCACTGACACCAGGAAGGTTTGTCCAGTCTATCGCACGTCGATTCAATAGACCTTTTCGCTAA
>JAIROD010000488.1 GCA_031257725.1 Planctomycetaceae bacterium
TGTTAGGAAAATAAGGTTGAAAATAAGGTTTGTTGAAACAATTACCATACGGCGGGGCAAATGCCACTGAAATATCACCTCACTGTTATTCTCTTTCACGAAATTTTCGCGCTAAAAAGGTTAAAATAAAATAGACAGTTACGACTTCGCGGGGTAAACTCCGCCGGTAACTATCGCGGGATAAACTCCGCCGCTAACTATCGCGTGGGTAAACTCCGTCGGTAACTACCCCCCCACCGGTAACAAAAAGGCGAAACATTGCCTATCTCCGTTTAATATTGGATCATTGGGAATTATTCGCTAAGGAAGACAAAGGTTCCTTTTTTATTTGCAACGATAATATCCGGCGTTTTATCGCCATTGAGATCGACGGCGGTAACTTGGGTGCCAATCCCGCTGTTGTCATCAATTTTGTGCGGAATAAAAGTTGCGCCGCCGTTGCCGTCACGCTTTAACTCAAACCAATACAGCACCGCCAGCGCATCGGCTTCTTGATCGCCTTTGGGACCATGCGCCCAGAACCGTTTTCCGGTAACAAAATCCAAAAGTCCGTCGCCGTTAAAATCGGCAGTATCAAAAGCGTGCATCTGCGTAATCCGTAACGCATCGGAGTTCAAATCGGGCGTGATGGGAATAATTTCAAATCGTTCCCATGTAATTTTATTCGCATCTCTCAGTTGCTTGTACCAAACCAACCCGTAAAGATGACAATGCCACGCCGTTACAATATCATTCAAACCGTCGCCGTTCACATCATAAACCAGAATATGCGCACCGGCATCGGCAAATTTAAACGGATGAAATGCCCAAGGTGTTTTGTTGGCATCTTCCGGTTGTTCCCACCAACCTTCTTTTTCAATCAGATCGGTTCGCCCATCGCCGTTGATGTCGCCGTAACCAATACCATGAGTGTAACGTTGAAACCGTTTATCTTCCGGCGAAACCACATGAAATGTCCATTCCGGTTGAGCATTTTTGATCTCGAATGTTGCAAAACCAAGATAACCGTTCATATTATAGATGGGACCTTTTCCCGTACCTTTAATTATTTCCGTCCATGATTGTGATTCATTCCCGACTTCCGCCGGACCGAGGTGTTTTGTCCAATGTCCTTCTTTGCCCTGCGGATTTTCAAACCAATATCCTTGTGTTCCGGGATGCGGGCAAACGAATACATCGTCCCAACCGTCGCCGTTCAGATCAACTCCAAACACCGTAAAGTTGTCGGAATAACCTTCCGGTTTGAAGACTTCAACCGGATAAATCTCATACTTTTGGGTAAAATCCGGTCCGGCATACCAATAAGGACCGGCAACTATATCAAGTTTACCGTCCTTGTTGAAGTCGCCGTAATGCGAACCTTCCGCATAAAATTTATCCTCCAGAACAATTTTCTTGAAAGCCGGTTCCTTCGCAATTGCCGGTGAAACAAACAGGACGACAATCGCGGTAGTCAACAAAATCACAAAGTGTTTCATAATAAATTCTCCATTTAAAAATTATTGGGTGCAGTCGGATTGGGAGGTTCATCCGTCGATGGAGAACCTTAGAGTTTCAATAACAACGACGGACATGCGGATTCTTGCCACATGGTCAATTTGAAACTAAAACCGCCTTCGACACAACAGGGAACGCAAAAAATTCATTCAACAATTGACGAATTTCGAGAAGTATAAAATGTTTCCCGAAAATTGTCAACAAAAGTCCGGCAAATTTTTTCCGGCGTTTCCGGCTGGTTGTTAAATTGTTTGCACGCAGAGAACTCACCGATAAAACAGTGTTACTCTGATGGAAATACAAGCCGATCTGTACAAATCTGTGTTTTATCCGCATTGCGGCGGATTGTTATACCTTTTATTGTTATAAATGGTATGTTGATTTTAAGATTTTTTCGTTTAGAATATTTAACTCGTTTTTTATTGCGTTTTAACTGTTTCAAAGCGTTTGAACAGTTAGAACAAATTCACCGATTTTTTCCTAAAAAATTAGTAACTCATGTTACGCATTCGGCGGCTCCCTATAACAACCGAACAACGCCTACGGCGTTAAATCAAACCAATGCGTAACATGAGTAATTAAAAAGGAATAATTAAAGGTTCACTAATGTTTATAACTCTTGATGGCGGTGACGGATGTGGTAAAAGTACACAACAAAAAAGACTTGGTTTTTGTTTTCAATCTCAAGGTTACGAAGTTGTTTTGTGCCGTGATCCGGGCAGCACAACACTTGGTAACGAAATTCGCCGTATTCTTTTGCATGGGCATGAATTGAGGATTGATAACAAAACGGAAATGCTTTTGTTTATGGCTGCACGTTCCCAGATGGTTGAAGAAGTAATTCGTCCGGCTCTTAATGCGGGGAAAGTTGTTATTTCGGATCGGTTTTTACTTTCGAATTATGTTTATCAGGGTTATGCCGGCGGTATCCCGTTGAATATTCTGGAAACAGTTGGTCGGATTGCCGTCGAAGGTCTCACGCCTGATTTGGCAATTATTCTTGATATTCCCTACGAAATTGCCGTTAAACGAATCGGAAATCGTAACACTTCTGACCGTATGGAACAAAAAGGCGAAGAATATCATCGACAAGTACGCAACGGTTTTTTACAACATGCGGCAATTCATCCTGATCGTTATGTGATTATTGATGCCGTTCCGCCGCCGGATGAAGTGGAAAAATCTATTCGAAACGTAATTTATGAACGTTACGGTATTGCTTTCTCATTTCCGTCCGGCAAACATGCCGATAGTTAAGAAAATTTGCGGATAATATTTCCGTGATTTTGTGTTGGGGAATCTCTCATCATTCGGAACTTACCGCAAGTTAACGGCGTGGGCTTGCCCCGCGTTGTTAGGCTTAACTCTAAAACACGGGGTAAACCCCGTCGTTAACTATTAATTTATTAATTAATAGGTTGAAAATAAAAAATTGAATGATGAGAGATGTTTCATTAACATTATATCCATACGCCAGTGGAATGG
>JAIROD010000573.1 GCA_031257725.1 Planctomycetaceae bacterium
TTCCGGTTTGAAATCTCCGTTATACCGTTTCATAAACGAATTGATACGCGGTTGAAGAAGATCGCTTACCGCAACAACTTTAAGTCCGGCAACCGGCTTAATTTCGTGCGGATAAATCCCCGTACAACGTCCGCCGAGACCAATCAGCGCAACTTTAACCGTATCGTTTGCGCCGGGTTGTGCCGCATCGCCAAGAACGTGTCGCGGAATCAACAACGGCATTGCTACCGCAGTGGTTACAGCGGCAGTCTTCAAAAAATCACGTCGGGAAATTTGAATTTGATGTTTCATAATAAATTTAATAGGTTAAAAAATGATAAACTGAAATTTTACTCTAATTTTATAGAGTGTTACACTTACAAATTAAACATTGACTAAGGGCTAACGGTTTCACCGCCGTCCGGAGAACCTAATGCTCCCCAAACACCGAAAGGACTTGGTCCTGATTTTACGGCAGCGGCGTTAAGGTTACCACAATTAATTGTATTGGAAATAAAACGAACAGAACCGTCAAACCAACCAACATTCACTCCGCCGCGATGATTACTTCGTGGAGGCACAACTCCCCATGTCGAATCTGAATACAAACACATTGGCGAATTTGGCGGTATCATTGTTGAAAAGAGATTGGATGACCACCAACCGCATGTAAAAATAATACCCCGCCACATCCCAGGTGAACCCGCTTTATGAGAATCGGCAAAATCAGTATCAGATACCATTGTGAGACCAGTCAGGCAATTACCCGGTTTTCCATGTTGTGTACCGTCCCAAATTCCATTGTAAATAGCAATATTACTCCGAACATCGGTTCCGCGCATTACTTCCGGCGTTAAACATTCACTGACAGCAGCAGTATTACTGGTACCGTCCACAAGATCACTAAATGTCTTGCGTTTGTCTTGAAAAAACATTGTTCTGGGAGAACAGTAAGCGGCGTGAGTTGTTGTTGTCATGCTATAAGCCCAAAAAGCATCTCCCATTGAATAAACATAATTATTGGGATGAATAGTTGTATGATCTGTCGGATGTCCCGAATCTTCGGAGATTAACCTTGACCTCCCACCGCTTGAAGGACACATAAAACTGGCAACCAATCCAGCACTTTGGACTTCGGGAACATTCCAAGGTGCTCCGTAAGTACCTGTTTGAGGCAAACTGTAAAGCGCGTTATAAGTTGCTGATTTTTCTAGGTACGGCATTAAATAAACTGAAGTTCCTACACTGGTTGTACTCCAAAATCGCCCATCCAAGGAACCATAACAAGGAGGAAAGTCTGAATGGGTATCGTGATGATTGTGCAACGCAAGTGAAATTTGTTTAACTTTATTAGCACACGCCATTTTCCGAGCGGCTTCTCGTGCCGCCTGCACTGCTGGGAGCAAAAGTGCAATCAAAACGCCAATAATCGCAATAACGACTAAAAGCTCCACCAGCGTAAAAGCAAAACGGCTGGCGGCATGACGCAACAAGTTATAGGGGTTATGTTTAGGACGAAAAAACTTCCTATTTACCCATAGTTTACGTAGGCCCCCCCCCCCCCCCGATCTTGCCTAATTTAACGTTGTTTTTTTTCATTGAAATTTCCTTTCTCAGAGACTAATTATCTCTGTTTTGAAAAAATTATTCACCAGGTTTCACCAT
Source organism: Planctomycetaceae bacterium (assembly GCA_031257725.1). Taxonomy (GTDB): domain Bacteria; phylum Planctomycetota; class Planctomycetia; order Pirellulales; family Thermoguttaceae; genus WRKP01. The sequence goes on from JAIROD010000573.1 coordinate 1,645, forward strand.
TTTAACACGAATTGCCTTTCCAAGCTCAAAAGATTTCGAGAGTTTTTTCCCAGCGACTACTTCAATTTCGAGCGGTGTCATTTTCGGGTTAGAATAAACCTGTTCAACCAAATCATAAAACACAATTTCCTGTGATTCATATATACTTTGGGGAGTTGGTCCGATTTCTTCCCGTTCGGTTTTTGAGACTGTAACTTTGTACTTTCCGGCTGGTACTCCGGCAAATTTACCGTGTGTCTTAAAAACAACCGTGCCGTTTGCATCGGTAGAACCACCGATTGCCCAAACGATTTCTTCCAACGGAACCAAATGAACAGATGCACCATTACAAGGAATTCCGTCTTGAGTAAATTGAAGTGATACCGGATAAAGTTTCGGTAATCCGTCCGGTCTATTTTCACCACAACCGAATATTCCTAAACTCAATAAAATAAAAAGGAATAATCTTTCAAATCGGCTCATTGTTTAGCTCCCCAAAGTGCTCCCAAAAGTTTAATAACACTGAAACAGAACATGCACAGATTATACAGAAATATAAAAATTGTGTATAGTATTATTTCGACATTTTTTTGTATTATTCCGACATTTTATCATTCGGAAGTTCTTCCTGAGTTAAATGGTCTGAAGAACGATTGGATGCGTATTTTTTGCGGAATTGGAGAGGAGACATCTCGGTCGTCTTTTTGAATTGTCTTGTAAAATAACTATTATCGTAAAAACCGCAGTTAAGAGCAATTTGTGTTATCGAATCCTCACTTTCAACCAAATAACGAATCGCTTTGTCAATCCGAACCTTGAGAATAAAATTGCTCGGAGATAAACGAAAAATCTCATAAAATCGGCGTTCAAATTGTCGCGGGGAAAGAAAGACCAATGAAGCCAACGTATCAAGCAGGATTTTTTCATGATAATGAGCAAAAATATAGTCGATCACTTTTTTCATTTCATTCAACGGATTCGCGGCTTCTTGTTCTTGGGACAAATTCCGCATAAGACCGGCGGTTGCCAACACATTTCCTTCCGCGTCTAACAATGGAATTTTACTGGAGATAAACCATTTCTGTTCATTATTCTGACCGGGAACAAACCAAGGTTGATTGAGAATCGGACGGCGTGTTGTAATAACTTCGTTATCTTCACGTTGATACAAAAC
>JAIROD010000622.1 GCA_031257725.1 Planctomycetaceae bacterium
AATGACACAATTTGCTTGAAATCTTACGTAGAGACGCAATACATTGCATCTCTACAAAACCGAATTTTAAAGTGTGAAGTGTATAACATGAATTATTAAAAGTTCCTTTTATTTTGTAGGCTGAATGATTGGAATTGTTCCAAGATCAAGCGGCGTAGTACGGTTTATTTCTACTACAAAATTGGTTGAAAACATGTCTATTGGTTTATTGGAAATATCGCTATCCATTGTTGTCGTATCTTTGGGTGCTTTGGACAAAACAACAAAGACCGTGTATTGACCCGGCGGCAAAGATTCAAATTGAAAGATTCCGGTTTGAGGTTCTTTTTCCGATTTCGTCATATAAACGGATATTTGTTGCGGTTGACCGGGAGATAATTCAACATAATTGTAATTCCAGTCCCTTTCTGTAAAATTTTCTTCAACAGAGTCCGGCAATTTAATTTTTCCGGTTACTTTAATACCCGATAACTCAATATCGAGTTTTTGAGATTTTCCCTCTTCAACTTTAATTTGTGTAGCAAAAATCGGTTTTCCTGCCGAACCGCGAATCCATTGGTGAACCGGATTCTTTTTCCAGACACTCAAATTGTATGTTCCGGCTGCAACGTTCTCAAATACAAAGTTCTTCTTACTGTTTTTGAGTTCCTGCTGATAATCAACATGTCCGAAACCGTAACTCATATCCAGACATGACAAAGTAACATGTCCTTCTCCGCCATCAACAATCCAGGACGGAAGATTCATTTCAAGTTTTGCGAAACCGCGTAATCGTATTTCACGGTTTTTCAAAAAATCACTGTTTTTCACCCATGCAATTCCTTGCGGATGATCGAGATAGATTCCAAAATGATCGTCCGCTTTTTTGAAGATGGTGAATTTTCCGTCTTTTCCGGCGGTTGTTGTTAATCTGCCCATATAGTCTGCAAGTAATACAGATTCCGGCGGATTACTCACTTGAATATATTGTCCTTCATCGGCAACATAAATTTTTGCATTGGCGGCAGGCGAACCATCAGACAAAAAAACCGTACCGGAAAATCCATTCGTTTTCTTAAGCCGAATCTCAAAAACCGGATTCGGATTGTCAAGTTTGAGTTCGTCAGATACAAACGATTCATAACCGTCCGCGTCCGCTTTCAATCGATAACTGTTGCTATCGCTATAGAAAAAGGGAAACGGCAATGTAAATGTTCCATCATTATTGGATTGTTTATATTGACTGGTCTGCCAGACGACTCTGTCGGGATGATTATTAGGTACAATATTACCGGGAATCATTTTAGCGTTCGCAATTGATTGACCGGTTTCATCATCCAACACTTTTCCGCTTGCAATAATCATTTTATGCATCACAATTTGATACGGTTGTTCACGGGCAATCAACCAATCGTATGGTCTGGTCAGATGAGCATCGGTCAAAATGGTCATGTAACCTTCTTTGCTGAAGTTGAAACGGACTTTATCTTCCGGCGCCCACGTCCATCGGTAAATACCATTTTCGTCTGATTGACAAGGTATTTTTGTGTCAATAATTTTGGCGTGTCCAAAATATCCTGTGTGAATATTAGAATTGGTGCGCCACCACGAATCAGGATTTCCTCCCATTGTAAGTCGGACATTGGGAACCGGTTTTCCATCGGAATCAACAAAATGAATTTCCAAGGTGTTTCCTTTTTTCAGAGAAAAATCAAGCGTCTGTATTCCCTTCTTAAATTCCGTTTGCAACATGTCCGGCGCAAAACCTTCCGCAATAACAGTAATGCTTCCTGTCATTGTTTTCAATTCAGGTGATTCATAATAACCATCCTTATTGGTCTGTACCGCCTTTTCGCGATTGTCCCAATAATCATTCGGCTCAGTTCCCCAAATAAGCAACGCACCTTCAATCGGTTTGCCGTCCTGATCGGTTACATGTCCACGAATCGTTGCCAATGTGTTTTTACTTGACGTTTCAGATTTTTCCGCTGCAACATTGACAACCTGTTCGGCGGCATTTTCTGAAACACTTTCGGCGGCGGGTTTGCCGTTGATTTTTGAATTTGTAACGGTTTGAGCGTCGGTCAAACCGGTCAAAATCAGTCCGGTAACGAACAACATACCGAACAGAACACGAAATAATGTGTTTGGGTGTGATTTAAGAATCATGGTGATTCTCCTTTCTAAAAGTTGGTCCTGACTGCGGCTGCCGTTTTGAACGCCAAGCAAAGCAGGAAGGGGAATGAAATTATTTGAAACTATTGTTGCATATTGACGAAACACTTTCAAAACGACATTGCCGTAACTTGGCGCGTTCTCTTGTCCGGTCAATCGAACCACCGATTCATCAACCGCAAGTTCACGCTCCAAACGAAAACGATTCAACAATATCCAAACAAACGGATTCAACCAATGTAATACAAAAACTATTTGAGACAAAAAATGCGTCAACGGATCAAGATGTCGATGGTGTAACATTTCATGCAATAAAATGAACCGCAATTCCTCCGAATCAAACGATTCGGTCAATTCTTGCGACAAAACAATGGACGGATAAAAAATACCGCATGATGCCGCTCCGATTGGTTCTTGCGCAATAAAAACCATGACCTTTTGCCGTAACCCGCATTGTTTCCGACATTCGGCAACAAGCCGTAGCAGTTCCGGTGATTCGGCAAATTTCCAATCTCGACGTTTTTTGAAAAACCGAAATTCGTCACGCAAAAAACGAATGGTAAAAAACAATATTCCGGCAATCCAAACAAACATGACAACACGAATCAACAACAAAATAACAGTATTGCGATGAAATAACGGTGTTGCCGGTGAATGTTCGGCGATGTTTATTGGCGGCGA
>JAIROD010000570.1 GCA_031257725.1 Planctomycetaceae bacterium
AAAAGACGGCAATGCTGAGTGTTCTACCGCTTCCGGGCGAACCTCTCGAAATCGAACGAGCCAATGCGAGGTCATTTGTTGAAGCTAAAATTATTCTTCACAAAAAACTAATACAGAAAGGAACCAGCTCGGAGTACGGCGTAGTGATGCACAAAAAAATCGGATCACATAACATCTTTGTTTGGGAGTTAGACAATATTGATACTTTCAAAGAAGAAGTTACGGCTTATGTCGCTGATAAATACAATAATGCCGCAACTGCTCTTATTACTGATAAAACATTGAAAACGGTAAAACAATATTTTGATAAAGGTTTTAGATACTTTGCTTTTGATCTGACAGAGGTTAATACAGAAGTCCGTACCAAAGAAGCCATTGCTTACCGCTTTAAGAGTACCTATGCTTACTATCCGTTGGCAATTAGTGCCATTGGTGGAACCGGACGCAGTGTTGTAGATTTGGTTGTAATGACTCCCGGACAAATTAGGTTGTCAAAAGATTTTGAACAGGAGGCAAAGTCAAAAGACGTAACAGTTCGATGGGTGGGAAATACATCAGTTAATTTTACAATGGACGAGGTACAATCTCTTGATTCTAAACTGTCCAAAGTTTTTAACAGTAACGGATTAAATTCTGTAATAGTTCGCAATTTTATTTTTGCAATAAAAGACATTGGTAATTTCAATGCCGATTTTGGTGCAGTTGCCCCATAAATTGTCTTTAATGCAACATAAAACGCAAATACTTTTTCAGACGCCTATTTATTGTTTCGTTTTTGTATTTAATTTATACCCCCAATTATACAAAAATAGTAGTATTTTAAGGGTTGCGTCGGTGAGTACGCCGACGCAATGTTTCGGCGAAACATTGCCTACCTTTTGAAAATTTCAACGTAACACAAAAACATTAAAAAAAGAAGGGAAATTCGTTTATGCGTATTTGTTTAACAAATAACGTTGTACGTATTTTACATTTAACCCTATTATTCCTGTTTTTGTTTATATCGGGAACCATATTGAGTTCAGATGTCAACGCAGATTGGACAACTATTGGTAAAGTCAACGGTGTTCAGGTTTATCGTGACAATGATACCGGTCTTGAATGGACGGTGCCGTTATCGCGGGTTAGTTCGTTCGGGGCGGCAAAACAAAAGGTTGCTAATCTTAGTTTCCATCTCCCAACTCATCGTGAATTCCGATCACTTGAAAAAAACGGCGGTATTGGACGATTAGGTTTTAATACCGCTTGGGCAGGCGGTTTCTATTGGGAAGCAAGCGGCGGACTGGTCAATGGTAACGGTAATAATTTTAGTTCCCTTTTTCCATTAACCCGTGCAAGAATCTGTAAGCCTCATGCCGCCGGTGTACGACGTGAAAATCGTAACAAACCTCAAACACAAACAGGCGTAAATTCGCCGAAAATTCATGTTCTTTTCGTATGGGGAACAAATGACAAAAATGTTTATTGGGCAACTAAAGTCAGTAGAGAAAAAATTCTCAACATGTTCAATGAACCAGCTCTTACAGATTTATGTCTTTATGATTATTATCGGCTTCCAGAGGACAAAGCAGGTTTGATTCCGAAATCAAAACATATTGGTTCTTTCGTTGAATTGCAAGGCGACAACGCTCATCCGAAACGAATTTTAGAGGAGTGCCGTAAAATCTCACAAAAAGCAAGTATCAATGATGCAGTATTGGTCTATATGCTTTGTCATGATACGTATGTTCTTGAAAATGGTGAAAAAGTTCATGGTTTATCTCCTGTTTGTGTTGGCAATAATAATCCAAACATACAAAATATCGGTATAAAACGTTCCAGTATTATGCGGGAAATCAAATCAAAACCGCATCGTCTGAACGTGCTCATCACGGATTCCTGTCCTACGCTCATCACAACAGATGTAACGGAATATGTTATAGTTTGCCGTATTGGTCGAGATTCTGATACGAGAATATCCAAATTGGAAAAGTTACTTTTACACGCACAAGGAACAATTAATATTAATTCTTCCGATCCTAATAAAGGCATCAGGTATGGAGAATTGACATTGGGATGGATGCCAACCATTAAAGATAATGAAAATGAAAAGGAATACTTAGAACTGGCATCTAACCGTCTGCTCCATTCTGGTACGGCATTTACTAATGCCTTTATCAATCTTGCGTTGACTGAAATTCCTAAAAATGAAGAATATTCAGCAGAGCGTTTTGTGAAGGAATTAAAGAAGGAACTCAAAGAAGAATTTCGTGAAACAATCCAATGGCTGGAACATGAACGTAACAATATACCCGAAATAATGCAATTTGAATTGCAAGGAACTCAGACATTAACACAATTTGATGATCAGGGTGTTGTACTTCCCTAAACGAATTGATTTTTACCGATGTGTTTTGCCGTTGTTTGGACAAATACCAGAATCAATGAATGGATTGGCAAATATTTTACCATTAGTACAGAAAACCACATACCGTTAGCGACAAATATTGTTTGAAGGTAACTGTCTATTTTACTTTTTTATTAGTCCTGCAAGGACTATTAAGTAAAATACATGTAATATATCAGTGAAATATTTTTGTAACTATTCCGTCGCGGTCAATGTTCCTTTTTCTGTCCCGTTAGGGACAACATCTTGGTAGAACATGATGTCGATTAAAAACGCACGTCCCGTTAGGGACGAAATATTGGTAGAAAAACACCAAGCATCAATTTCACCAATATTGCGTCCCTACGGGACGCGGATCATTTTGTTATACCGTTTTCTACCAAGAT
>JAIROD010000578.1 GCA_031257725.1 Planctomycetaceae bacterium
AAAAAATATCAATCAAATTTAATGCCGCTTTTGGACAACCCCTAAAGGGGTTGAGATGGTTGTTTGTCCGTTACCGCCGGTTGAAACCGGCGGTTATTCACGTTGAACCCCTAAAGGGGTTGTTCGTTGGAATAAATCAATCGCAAAATGTAAAACCTCCAATTTAGTGAATAGATACAAAAAAAATATTCCACTGATATATTACACTTTTGGTAAATTCTGAATGATAAGAGATTCCCAATTATGAATTTTTCTTGTATTCGAGTAGTTTGGCGTATTTTAAAAAAGAACCAATAGAAAAACAAAACGAAAATAAATATCCCGAATAACCGTAAAGAAATGCACCGCGCAGAATGTAAAACTTCAAAAACGATCCGATTCCATGAAAAAGAGGACTCCATGAATTTATTTTTATCTCTTCATGAAACTGTTCCGCAAAAAGTGTACTATAATATTGAGCTTTATCAATGAGTTGTTTGACGGAATCAAACGAATGATGTTCGACGGTTGCTTTAATTGGTTGCAGAATCATTCCCTCCCGAATTTCAACACTCTCATGAACTGCCCGTGTTGTCCAGGAAGTTGTCCGGCGATGGTATAAACGGTATGACCACGTGTCGAAGGGCGGAAGGGAACGGCCACGATAAAACATACGTAAACAAATAGAATAAACCGTGTTGGAGTCCAGAGTCAACCCGCGAATCTCTTCCACAAATTCCGGCGTAACAAATTCATCCGAATCAATGTGCAACACCCAATCGTATTTTGCTTTTTCGGTAATAAAATTTCGGGTCTCGCCGAAATTATTGATACTGTCTTGGTGAAACACCCGGACATCGGAAAACGAAGCAATAATTTCCAATGTGCGGTCGGTAGAACCCGTGTCCAGAACCACCACATCGCCAAACACCGTCAACGATTTCAGGCAATACCCGATTTTCGTTTCGCAGTTTTTGGCGAGAACGCATACAGAAATCGGAATAGGTTCATGTTGCAGGTTCACCATAAAGTTGAGTATTTATTCAGTGGTTGGTTGTGTTCCTGAATTTTCCGTCCGTGCCTAGGAGTGGCGGCAGCGTCCTCGCTGCCGAAAAAGTTGAGTCGGTCAATCCTATTTACGTTTTCCATCCGCACACAGGTTTTCGGGAGCGGGGACGCTCCCGCCACAGTTGAGTCGGCTATCGCCGTATTAGTATTTAGTAAAACCTTTCGGCGAAAGGTTGCCTACCATCGAATGACCAATCTACTGAATAGATACAAAAAAACTACCGAATAAATCACATAAAATCAACGTTCAAAACGGGTTATTTCCTAAATGGAGTGAGAACGCTATCGAGGAAACCGTTGAACATTGGCGTTTCGTGATCCCAAAAATAAATGTAGAGTATTGCAGTGAGAACCAGAACAAGGATACCGCCGAGCAATGCTCCGCGCGAGGTCTGCATTTCAATTTTTGTTTTTGAAACAGGTTCATAGGGAGTTGGCCGCGGCATGGTGATTCGGAAAACAGTTAACACAACAAGCACGGATGCAAACGTAATTGCCATCCGGTCTAAAAACGCCATATCGGGTAACAGGAAAAATTTCAATAACGCATAAATGACCGGAGACATAATGAGTGCGGTTGGTCCGCAAATAGCCGGAGCTCGTTTTGATGCAAAACCAAACAAAAACACCGCTAAAATTCCCGGTGAAATAAAGCCCTGAAATTCCTGAATGAAATGGAACACGCCGCCTAATTCCGGACGATTCAACATTGGAGCAATCAGACAACTTGTTACCGTAAACAGCAACACACAAAAACGTCCGACAAAAACCAATGTCTTCTCACCGGCTCCGCGATGCAGATATTCTTTGTAAAGGTCCATGGTAAAGATTGTTGAAGCGGCATTGAGCATGGAGGCGAGTGAACTGATCACCGCACCAAGCATTGCCGCCAACATGAAACCGCGAAATCCGCCAGCGGGAATCAGTTTACTCATCAATAACGGAAACGCCGCATCATAATCGTAACCCATCAATTCCTTTTCAACAATAATTTTATTTTCTTTGGGAAGGGTTGCGTTTTTCTTTGCAATTTCAGCGAGTATCTGTTTATTTTGCTCTAATAATTTTTGTTCGGAAACATCGGTTTTGATTTCTGCAACAGCGGCGTTGTACAGAACAATTTCCGTTGCCTTTTCCTGTTCGATTTTTGCAAAGTCCTTATCAAAAGGAAAAACGGAGCGTTGACTGTTGGGATCGGTTTTAACCCAAAAGAACCAATATTGAACATTTTTGGGGGGTGGTAAATGTTGACCGGTTGGGTCATTTTTTACCGATTCAAATTTTTCGAGAACAACACCGTTGTTTTCTCTTGCCGACGCACTGACACGCATATCACCGCTGAACAGGTTAAAGGCGATTAGTCCCGGAAAAACAACGATGAATGGAATAATTAGTTTCATAAACGCGGCAAAAACGATTCCTTTTTGTCCTTCGGCTAAGGAGCGTGAACCGAGAGTTCGTTGCATGATGTATTGGTTGAGTCCCCAATAATACAGGTTGGGAATCCAAAGTCCGAGCAGCAGTGCTGTAATCGGCAGCACCCCGTCATTCCAAGGGAGATTCATACGGAGTTTGTGGGCGTTCAGAACACTGAACCGTTCGTAACCGCCGGAATTTTCCTTAATTTTTGCAACATTTTCTGCCGGAATGGTTATATCGGATTGGATGGCAACTGTTTGCACGGCGTTGTCAATTATTTCCGGTTTTGCGTTACCGAGAGCGTTCATTGCGAAGAGGAGAACAATCACGCCGCCAAGAATTAAGGCGGAACCTTGCAACAGGTCTGCCCATGCACAGGCTTTCAGACCGCCAAAGAAAACATAAATTGCCCCCAAAATACCGATCAGCCACGAAAACGTAACAATGTCCAACGGAATACCGAAATAGGTTTGATTATCGAAAAAGGTCGAATAAACTTTTGCGCCGGAATAAATCACTGCGGTGGTGTTCACGGTAACAAAGGTGATCATCATAATCAGCGACATGAAAGTACGTGAAAACCGGTTATAACGTTTTTCCAGAAATTCCGGGATGGTGTAAATTCCGGCTTTGAGAAATTGCGGTAGAAAGATGAAGCCGACAATGACCAAAGTGACAGCCGCCATCCATTCATAAGATGCAATTGCTAAACCGACATAATTTGCGGCGGAGCCGGACATTCCGACAAATTGTTCGGTGGAGATATTGGCGGCGATGAGTGAAAAACCGATCAGCCACCAACCGAGTCCGCGACCGGCAAGAAAATACGATTCACTTCCTTCGGAACCGCGACTCATACTAATACCAACCGTTACCACGATAATAATAAATCCGACAAAAATTACCAAATCAACAATTGCGGCGGTTGTTAATTCCGGTGCGAGAGCGAAGAGAGCTAGACATTCCATGAGAGTTTTGGGGGTTAGACAAATGGAAATTGAAAATTGATAATTGATAATACTAATTCGGAAGCATAAACGCTTATACTATCCACCCGATTGGTTAATTTGATCATTACCAAACGTTTTTTGACCATAACTATAAAATGATTGCAAGTTTTTCTAAAAAAGCAACCCCCAACTATAAAAATACTTGTGGGAACCGCTAATCATTCAGAATTTACCGAAAGTTAACGGCGTGGGCTTGCCCCGCGTTGTTAGGCTTAACCCTAAAACACGGGGTAAACCCCGTCGTTAACTATTAACTGGTAATCTCTCATCATTCAGAATTTATCGAAAGTTAACGGCGTGGGCTTGCCCCGCGTTGTTAGACTTAACCTCAGAACACGGGGTAAACCCCGTCGTTAACTATTAATTTATTAATTAATGGGTTGAAAATAAAAAATTGAATGATGAGAGATGCCCACATATTCTTAATCCTTTCATTTGTTGATCAATAGGAGATTTTGATGAAGAAAAAAATTAAAAAAAAGCCGGTTTCGGCTAATGTTAGTGTTAGTAAACAGAAAAGAGAAACTCGCCGTCGGCGTGCAGTGGAGTTGTACCGGCAAGGTTATTCGTGTAATAAAATTGCGGTAAAATTGAATACCAATTCCCATACGATTGCCTGTGATTTACATGCAATGGGGCAACATGTAAAAACACAAAAAGCCAAAACGAAACGCAATGCCGCTCTTATAAAAGACCGCATTGCGGGAAAAAAAGTATCATGTTTGGCGGAAAAATATAAAATTTCGGAAGATCGGGTTAAAGAAATTCTTAGCAATTATAACAAAACAGCCGCCAAACCGATTCCTGATTTCAGAACGCTACAAGGGATTCGTTTAAAAAAACAACACGCTAAACTGAAACAGAAAAAAGCCCGTTCGACCAAAACAACAACCAAACCCGAAAAAGAACTAACCCCAACAAAAAAACGGGCAGCCGCTCGTCTTCAACGGATCATCGCCATGTATAATGCCGGTTTAAAAATAAAAGTGATTGCCAAACGATGTAAGTTGACGGAAAATAGAGTTTATCAATTACTTAGAAATGAAGGTCTGTAATTGTGTTTCCCCTTTTTCTGACTCTGTAACTATTCAGTCGCGGTCAATGTTCCTTTTTCCGTCCCGTTAGGGACAACCTATTGGTAGAAAATGATGTCGATTAAAAACGCTCGTCCCTAACGGGACGGGAATATTCGGAAATACAACCAAACCACTGAATAGATACTTGACTCTTTAAAAAAAGTCCCCCCCCCCCCCCGAAGGAGCATCTCTAAGGTAACCGTTGGCTGAAATCTCGGCTGCATTGGAAATGCTCTTCCTTCCTTGCCAACCGTTAAAAATGGGGGCGTTTCAGAATTTCGGAGAGA
>JAIROD010000709.1 GCA_031257725.1 Planctomycetaceae bacterium
CCGCAATGAATGACCAAATCGTATTCGGAAAGAGTATTGGTTGGAAAGTCATGACCTTGAACATGGCGGATAATCAGTTCACCGCCGACATGTTTTTGGAGCCAGTTTGGTATTTTCACGGTACCGATATCTTCACCGATTGGGTGATGCGTACAAGATTCCGCGATAAGAATTTTTGAACCCGGACGAAGTTTGGCGATATCTTGCGTACTTTCGATCATGGTGGGCAAGTCCCCTTTTTGGCGGGCGAAAAGGATGGAAAACGAAGTCATCATAATCGATTCGGGCGTGTAAGCGGCAACTTGGGCAAAGGCTTGTGAATCGGTAACCACTAAGGCGGGGGGCGGTTGAATACGGGTTAAAACTTCTTTTAACTGAGCATCCTGAACGACAACACAAGATTGATGAGCATCCAACACATCGCGAATGGTTTGAACTTGGGGCAAAATGAGTCGTCCTTTTGGGGCTTCTTTGTCAACCGGAACAACCAAAACAATCATTTCACCGGGAGAGACGAGATCGGAAACAATGGGCGGGGGAGTTAAAAAATCTTCCGGGACTGTTTGGATTAAAGCGTCGCGAAGTTCGGCGATTCCCTGACCGGTTACGGCTTCGAAGCGGACAAACGGAACAGACATTTGTTTTAGAATATCAGTTGTTTCTAACGAAGGTTCCGCAAGATCGGACTTATTAAAAACGAACAGGGTTGGAACATTCCGTTTCTGCAATTCATTGAGGATTTGCTGTTCAAAAACAGAATAGGAACCGCCGGATTGGACTTCGGCGGAGACGACAATTCCTATTTCAGTTCGGTCAAAGACTTCTTTTGTTTTTTGGATGCGTAATGTTCCGAGTGAACCTTCATCGTCAATGCCGGCGGTATCGATAAATTGTACAGGACCGATGGGCAAAAGTTCCATTGGTTTTTCGACCGGATCAGTGGTTGTTCCAGCCAATTCGGAAACGATGGAAGTTTGTTGCCGAGTGAGTGCGTTCAAAAGCGAAGACTTGCCGACATTACGGCGTCCAAAAATACCAATGTGAAGTCGAAAACCTTTAGGAGTTGTTTGCATGACCGATTGAGCAAAAGAATGAATGTCTGTCTCCGGCTACAGACAAACTAACATCTCCCATTATTTTAGTATCAATCGGGAATAAAACAATCTAGGGGTTAAGGATTAGAGAAAGAGAGTATAAAGTATAAGAAAGTATAGAGGAGAGAGGAAAAATGAGACATTACGGATTACGAACAAATAAGAATTTCCTCTATCTATTAGAGAATCCCAATTTTATTTTTTTCTCAAAACTTTTTTGATGCCCCCCTATTGACGGTTTTTTGGAATGTGTTTTAATGTGGAAACTTGAATTTTGACGATCTATGTGGGAACGGCAAAATTCAATCCCGATGGAGCAACGGGTAAACACATTTCTACATTTCCTATAGAAAGGGAGATTACTATGTTTGTCAAAAATTTGTTTGATGTTCTTAACTTCCTGCTTGCCGTTTTATTCGGTGCTGTTTTTTCCGCAGGGAAAAAATATGTCAAAATAGGCGGGGGGGGGGGGACTGGGCAAGAAAAAAGGCGTTTTAGCACGGCTTTTACTCTTGTCGAGCTTCTTGTGGTGATAGCGATTATCGGGGTTTTAATCGCTCTTCTGTTGCCGGCGGTTCAAGCCGCCCGCGAAGCCGCAAGACGGATGCAGTGTACCAATCACATAAAACAATGGACACTTGCATTACACAACTACCATGATACACAACTAGCGTTTCCGCCTCATGGAATCAAGACGGTTAGCGACGGCGGTCCGGGGGTTGTTCCGCGTCTTTTGCCGTTTATTGAACAAGCCCCGCTTGCTCAAGGTGTTGATTTTTCCCAGGGTGTATTTCCTAGCGGAAGCGGTGTTAATCCCTATTATGGACCAACGGGTATCAACATTGCAAATATCTACCTCAATATTTTGACGTGTCCTAGTGACGGAGAACTCAACGGGAAAAGAGAACGAGATCTTCACGGTACAATGATTGTTGGAGGTAGTTATGTTATTTGTACCGGCTCAGGAGTTGGTGAAACTTCGTTAATGGATAGCGCGAGCGAAGCGAGTTTTAATGATGGATTATTTAATCTTGGTTCCCAATCTTCAATGGCTAGTATGACCGAAGGAACGAGTAACACCATGATTTTTTCGGAAGGGTTGTATGCTGTTGGTTCATCAGGGCTTGCCGGACTAACCGGTTCTGCCCGATATCCGATTTACCAACGGACATTTATTGCCGGATCAGGTATTGCTCCTAACATGGATATTGCGACTTATTCAGCGGGAACTAACAGCGGACGTGGAGAACATTGTACGTTTTGGTTACCTTCCCGTGCAACGTATATGACCTTCAACGCTTATTTGACACCAAACAAACAAGATTCGGCTGATGTTTGGAATCAATCTGAAAACTATGGTGCCACGATTGGCGGTCAAACTGTTACTAAAAGACAACATTTATTTGTTACGGCACGAAGTAGTCATCGCGGCGGAGTCCACGTATCCTACGGTGATGGAAGTGTTCACTTCACTAGTGACAGCGTTAACCGGTTAGTGTGGGGAAATCTCGCAACACCGGATCGCGAACTGACAGAAGCAGAATATCAATCGGGTTCCGGTTATTATGGTTCAATGACGTTACCATAACATGACTGGTTAGCAACTGATTTTCGGGCGGTTGCACGATATGGTACGGTACTTTTTCCCATGTTCCGTTCAAAAAAATCAGGACTGATGTTTTTTGAATTTTGGAAGCCGTATTGTAGATACAACTTCGGTGAAAGCCGAGCAGCCGCTCGGAAGTTAATTATCAACGGAAGCGTTTGTGGGTGATGTTTTCCCCACTTCTGTTAGGGGTTGCTGATAATCCTTCGCCCTGAAAGGGCGTAATATATCAGTGGAATTTTTTTCGGAGATTGAAGTTTATTTTTTCTGATTATTTCCTAGTGTTCAGAGTGTGGTTGTTAACATGGATAAAAATTTTATGTCAATTATTGGCAGGTAGGCGACCGTTCGCCGAACGGTCGCGCCGGTTGAGATTTCACTGATTCCCAAACGGTTTGCCCCAGCAAAACGGTTTATTATTGA
>JAIROD010000585.1 GCA_031257725.1 Planctomycetaceae bacterium
GGGACAACATATTGGTAGAAAGCGATTACGATTAAAAATGTTCGTCCCGTTAGGGACGATATGTTGGTAAAATCAGGAATCAATCAATAAATCTTACCAATATTGCATCCCTACGGGATGTGGATTTTTTTAATTACATTTTTTCTACCAATAAGGCGTCCCTATCGGGACGGAAAAATTCAGGAACACAACCAAACTACTGAATAAATACGTTTTTTTTTTACCCCCCCTGCCCCTCCGAAGGAGGGGAATAATTCCCCTCCTTCGGAGGGGCTAGGGGTGGTAAAAAATAAACTTCAATCTCCGAAAAATTCCACTGATATATTCCACTGTTTTTTTATTTTGACCATCTCTTTTTTTACAAATACTTTATAGGAACGATAGGGACTAATAATTGAACGGTTATTTTTTTCGTAATTGTTCGAGTAGTCCGGGAATTTTGTCTTGTAATTTATCGATACCGCGTTGGAGTAGCGGATCAAGTTGTTGTTGCGGAATTTGTTCCGGCGGACGGTTTTGGAGCAATGATTGAATAGCCGGCGATTTCAGAAAATTGTTAAGCCGTTGTTGATCTTTCGGTGAAAGTTTGGAAAGTTGCGATTGAACCAACCGGTCAATCGGAACACCGGAAAGTTGCGCAATTCGTTGTTCCCATTGTGTTCGCGACGTATCAATTTCTTTTATCATCGGGTCAAGTTTTTCTTGTAACACGATATTTAATGTTTCGGTTCCTTTATTGGCTTCTTCAAGAACGAGTTGTTCCGCTTTCCGGCACAGCTCCTCCCATTGCTTTTGAATCAACGCCTCGATTCGCGGACGAATTACATCGGCAATATTACTTTTAAAAACATAAATAGGTTCGGAGCGTGTTCCGCTCACAAGAATGTTTGCTGTGAGCGTGTCCGCCGAATCGAATAATTGCTGCAAAATCTGTTGTAATTCCCGATATTGCTGTTTTGCAGGCAAAATTGCGGAAAGCCGGATATTGGACTGAGTGATTTGAATTTCTCCGGACAGTGTTTCACCCTGTAACAACACGACACCGTCTAATCTGGATATTCCCGGTGAAACGTTAATTGCCAACTTCTCCGAATCTCCTAAAATCCGTTCCGGTAATTGATACTTCGGACAACAAACAATCATTTGATCTTCGTTGTTTTCTCCAATCCGGTCAATCTGAATTGTTACGTAAATATTCGGAACGCGGTCAGGATGGACAACCGCCTGAATCTGTTCTTCGGTAACATTATTAACGTCCGGCAGAACGGGCGATGCCGGAATTCCCGAACCGGAAAAACAAAATTGCGCAACTGTCGGTGAAAAACCAAGTGTTGCCGGTTGCGCTAAATTTTTCACGGTTCCGTTAAAATAAACCGGAACTGCACCGAAAAGAACCAGTCCTGTCAAATTGGTTGTTTCGATAAGAAGTTCCGGACGTGCGTCCAACACGGTCAGATGAATATTTTCGCCGCGAAATTGTTTCGGCGGCGTAAAACCAAAGTGATCGTAAATCGAAACAGTATTATCGCCCGCCTCAACCGGAACCAATAAAGACCGCACCCAATTGCCCCACGTAACTGTTTTTTTCCATTGTTCTTTAATTTCCCCGCCAATTAATGATTCAGAAAGTTGTTCGGTGTTAATATTCGGAACTTGCAAATTTTTGATTCTGTTACGATCATACTGAGCGGCATTGACCAACAATTGATAATCGTTTTGCGCCGATGATTTTAACTTTGTAACATCTTCCAGTAATTGCCGGATACCGAGATCGGTTTCTTCCAATTCTTTGAGAAGTTCGTTGATCCATTGAAGTTGATCGTTGGTATTTTTCGCGTTTTCCGTTAATCCCTTAATATTTTGAAATCGTTGTTTAATGAGATTGGCGGCAGCTTCAAAGCGTTCAACTTCGCGCGGCCAACGTTGTTTCAAATCGGCAAGCAATTGCGATGTTTCCAATTGTTGCAACAGATTTTTTGCCGCGTCTTCCGGTTTTTCAGTAAAAAACGCCGACCAGTCGAGGTTACCGATTGATTTTAATTCTTGGGGAATCTGATTTTTCAACTTGCTCCACAACCGGTTTGGAATCAATTCCAGTCCGTCCGCGCCGTCAATCGTAACCTGAATACCTTCCGCATTCAGTTCGGAAAGCCGAAAATATCGATACAAAATATCGTCATTTCCCTGAGCAACAATTTTTTCCACTCGAAATAATTCACGATTCGGCGATTGGGAATCGCAAAGGCGGACGTTACCGACAACAACACATCTGTTTTGCCAATCCGTCCGAACCGAACCAATTTCGGCGGTTACACCGGTATGACGTTGAATATTGGAGCGGAGTTGCCAACGGATCAGTTCATTCTGTCCCCACCAAATGATTACAATAATCAAAAGGAGAACAATCAATCGCGGAATAATACGAGACCAACGAATAATCATTTAGGTATTCAAAATATAAAAAATTGTTATTGTTTCAGAAAAAAAAATATTCTTGGGAATCTCTAAAAATACAAATTTCACCATGCAATGCCTAGCGTTCACAGGCTGGTTGTTAAATTTGGTAGATTGAAGGTAGGTAACCGTAGGTGAACGCCATGGGTGAAAACCCTTTGGTGAAACATCAACCTACCTCTGAATTATTCACGTGAACAAGAATCACATAAAATATCGTAACTATTCAGTCGTGCATTTTACGTTTGATGAATTGAATTTGTTGAGCAGTCCATTTTTTCGCCACCTTCCGGTTGCAGCACTAAAAATTGCTCTGAAGGCGGTTCTGAAAACAGCCGTCATGGAACACGCGATCCCCCTAATCGTCGCACCCACACAACAAACACTCCCCATGCGAACTTGTTACTCGCCGCAACTAAAAAGTGTTGTTCCATGCGGAACGGAATTGTTACCTTATTTTTTAATTTTAATTTTAGCTCCCGGTTTTTCACTTTGGGGCGGCTCTGTTGTTGTTAACTCTGTCCATATTTGACGCGTTAGATGTTCTGTCATTAAATGTTTATAAAAATAGACCCATGTGTTTGAATCTTTCGGTTTTTTATATTCCTCTTCGCCATTAGGACGATTATCTCCAACACCGCGTCCGTCGTCTGAAGATCGCGTCGTTCCGGGAGGATAACCAAGATAATGATGAACAACATCGTCTATTTGATGTAACCATTCATGTAACTCCATCTCGCCCCACAATTCATTTTTAAACGGATAATTTGTCCCCCATGGAACCATCATATAACCCGCTCCGTTCAACTCATGTAAACGTCCATACATCGCCGCCGTAAACGGACTGTTAAGATTAGGTCCATCGCCGCCTCGACATTTAATGTATGCTATTACGGTATCAATTTTTTTTGCAAACGAATGTTTTTTAAACTCCTTACCAATTTCACGAGGTCCGATTGGAAATCCATTTTCCGAAAAAACCAAATTGACATCGGTCAAAGGTTCGTTTATAAGAATCGTATTAAACTCAAGCAACAATAAACCGCTTGACCATGCAAAAACTAAATCGCGAAATCCTGCTAACTCTTTTCCAATTGTCGTCAGATCTTTTTCCGTGAAAATTTTGTGATACTTTGTAACATTTCCATCTTGATCTTTTCTTTCGGCTTTTACTTCCTTGTAGATAATAACAAGAACATTCCAAACTTTTGCTTTTGTCGGGTCAACGTTACATTGCACT
Organism: Planctomycetaceae bacterium; assembly: GCA_031257725.1. GTDB lineage: Bacteria > Planctomycetota > Planctomycetia > Pirellulales > Thermoguttaceae > WRKP01. The sequence continues at coordinate 3,695 of JAIROD010000585.1, forward strand.
CTCGGACGCAGCGTCTTAATATGAGTTCGCGCTTCGCTTCGTTGTTCTTCTGTGCAAGTTGTTCTGTCGAGAACTCGTTCCCAGTATGTCAGCGATTGAGCGATATAACCATTCGTTTCTGCTTCAATAGCAAGATTTTTTGTTGGCTCATACTCTAAAGTTTCGGGTTTAGCCGCCCAATCGTCAGAGGTGCATTCGGCGACAGGAAAACTTAATGTCGTCAAAGGCGGTATTGTCAACGTTTCGTTTGACGCTGTCGAATTGTTACTCTCGTCGGCAGCCAACACCAACGATGAAAATGAGTAAGACTGAAAATGCAGTTGCGAAAAAGAAATTACAAGTCCGGTTAAAATTATAAGACTCGCATTCAAATACGTTTTCATTTTTTTCTCCATGGCAATAGCGGCACTCAAAGAAATAAATTAGAAATTGTCGGCAAATTCAAAATATTTCAAATAGCGAATAAACTATTGACGTTTTTTTAATTTTTAAATTTTTAGTTTGTAATTTGTAATTTTTCAGCAGAATTTTTTTTCTAATAAAAAAATTACAATTTTACGTTTTAATATTGAGAATCTCTCATAATTCAAACGTTACCGAAAACTTAACGGCGTGGGCTTACCCCGCGTTGTTGGACTTAACTCCCAAACACGGGGTAAACCCCGTCGTTAACTATTAACTATTAGCTAATAGGTTTAAAATAAAAAATTGAATTAATGAGAGACATCCTAATTCCCTGAATCAATCAAATTTCTTTCCGAAACGCTGCGATGGAAAATCGGCTGGAAAGATAGAGTTCGACCACCACCAACCAAGGACGCTGCAACAAAATCACCGCGCAATGAATAAATCGTCGGTGTTTTAAGTTGTCTAAGGCGTTTGTCCGCCAAAGGTTGACACGCCGCCGCAACCGAACGCAACTACAGGAAAGTTCCTCATATCGGGCAAGTAATTTTTCACGGACAAATTGATCCGTTTTGTAAAGGAGTGAGGGATCCGGCGGCATTTTGTCCAGTTCGGTGAGATAACTTTCTATTTCATCGACAACCGTTTCCAAATCACGGGCGTTGCGTTTTTCATACGGATTCATTGTCGATGCTAAGGTCATACTGATATTGTGAAGCCGGTTCGCGGTTACGGAAAGAGTGTTACGGATTTCCTGAACGGCATCGTCGTACCGTCCGCTCCAATTGCATTCGGCGACACGTTGTTGTAACGAATTCCACCGCAGTTTCAACTGCGCCAGCGGCGCCCAATGCCGTAACCGGAGAAAACGGCGTGATAACGCAACTCTCGGCAATTCCATAACTTCCTGATTGGCAATGACTTCGGTTTCCGGTTCCTTGCCGGGAACGTAATTTCGTGTCAAAAACCAAATTTCTTGAAACTCAAAAAACAACTTAATATAGGAACCGCTGTCGAGTATAAAATCTTTAAGCCAACGCCAACCGAAACGGAAAATATGTTCTATCGGCATTCCGGGACGACGATCCAACCGATCTTTCTGACGGAAAAAACCGGTCATCATGGGATGTGTTCCCGAAAACACGCCGGAATAACGATACCAAATCAGATTCCAGAACATCAGCCAATAATGTTCTTTCGGCAAACGGCGTAAAATATTGGTACAGTGTTCTTTGGTGTAAAATTCACTGTAAGCGAGTTGGGCGGCGGCTTTCCATTCACCCGGTTTCATTTTCGGATGCGGAAACGTTTCATGGAACGAATCATATTTATTCAAATCAGGATCAATCGGATCGCCGCGCCGAACCATTTCAAGGTGATCCACCGAACCGGGCAACGGTGTCATCATGAAAAACGATGCCAGATCAACTCCGACATGATCACGGAGAAAAACAACATCACGCCGCACCGATTCCAACGTATCGTTCGGAAAACCGATAATGTATCCGACATGAACGATAATACCGATTTCCTGCCAACGCCGAACCATTTCGCGATATTGATCCACATGATTTTGTGTTTTTCCTGCTGCCGCGATATTTTCAGGGTTCACACTTTCCATGCCGATAAAAACCATTCGGCAACCGGCACGTTGGGCTTTCTCCACGAAATGGGGGATTTTGCTGGCTTGCGTATCGATTTGCATCATAAAACTGACATTTTTTCCCTCATCCGCCATTTCGGCAAGACCATCGAAAATTGTTTCCCAATGGGCGCTTCGGGCAAAATTGTCGTCGGTAAAAAAGAAATTTTTGACTCCTTTTTCATAATTACTCCGAACAGTTGCCAGAACTGTTTCGGAAGAACGGCAACGCATTTTACGTCCCTGAATATTGATGACCGTACAAAAAGTACAGCCGTAAGGACAACCGCGTGAGGAGTCAATTGTTGCCCATTTCGCACCGAAATGGTCGATGTAATCCGGATCGGCTTGCGGCGGCGGGGATTTAGACAAATCGGGTGCTTTGGGAAAACGGTAAATCGGTTTCAAGGTTCCCTGAATCGCATCGTTAAAAAGATTTTCCATCACACCGGGAGTTTCCGCTTCACCGGCAATGAGACTAACTCCATGATTGATAAGGTGTTGCAATTCCGGCGACGGTTCTTCAAACAAGGCGAGAACGCCTGTAACGTGAAATCCGCCGATCATCACGTCAACACCGAGATTTCGAAATCGGAGAGCAATATCGGATGCACGCGGAAACTGATTCGACTGAACTCCGACAATTCCAACCACAACACGGGTTTCAGGATCACGATTTCGGGCTGCGAGTTTTTCAAAGGGAATCCGTTGGACATTGTCGTCGTAGGATTCCAAAGAGATATCAATATTGGGAAATGGTTGTGCGGCAATTATCGAGTTTGTCAAACTTTTGAGAACCGCAAGCGAATTAGAAGGCACCACGCCTTTGATCCAACGCAGAACATATCCATCATCATCATACCGCGAAGGAACAATATAAACGATTGAAAGTTTCTTAATCATTTTGTACTCACTAAAAAACGAGGAAACTTCTATCAAACAAATTTGCAAAATTATACACCGCAAACACAATTCCAACAAGACCGATTTTCATACTTTAAATTTCAATAAGTCACCGCCCCAAAACCTTTTACCTCTAATTTATCCCCTTAATCTCTATTGTCTCCCCAATGTTCCTAATAAAATAATGAGACCCAAAGGATTGTCAAAAACAAACAACATCAATTGACAGTTTAGGAAAACTGACGTTGTCTGTTTTTGCGGTAGGTTTTCTTTACAATTTTACCGGCGGCGTGGAATTTTCCGGCAACATTGTTTGTTGCCAAACGGGGATATTGTTAGAGAGTGATCATTTTATTGGGTGGCTGCCAAACGGGGATTGAGAACAAGCCGTTGAAGATGTTTATTTCTTCGAATGGCACGGAGTTTGGCGCGGCGTTTAATTTCGCTTGGTTTCTCAAAATGTTCACGGCGTCTCATTTCTTTTTTAATTCCGCTCCGTTCAATTAATTTACGGAAACGCCGAACAGCCTCTTGAATGGACTCTTTTTCACGAAGTGTTAATTTGACCACAAAATTTCCCTTTCATAATTAAATGTGACAATGTTGATAGAAAGTTCCAGATTTCATAAAGTGAAACCTGAAAAAGAATCATTTTATCGAAAAGAATCGAATCGTCCAGTAGGCGTACTGAAGTTTTGAAGAATTTTTCCTAGCGTTCACCGGCTGGTTGGTAATTTAGACAAGGTAGGCAGATTTTGCGGGAAATCGTCAAACCCACTTGCTTGCATTTTAGAGGTTTGTTGTTAATTTAGAGAAAATTGTGTCGCATAAATATATCTTGTAATATTTTTCGCAAGTTCAAGTCAGAGTTATTCAATCCGATCCGGTGTTTGATTTCCCGTTGCAATATACTCCGTTCACTTTAAAATTCGTCTCGACATGCTTTTTAATTTTCTTTATATTTTTCTTATTGTTTTTTATGTAATTTATTTTCTTCTTTTTAAGAGCCATTGATAAATTTCAGGTTTGGGATAAACTTCGTGCATGATTCCGTGACCGGTGCCGTGTAATGTTGTTAATTTGGCTTCACTACATTCGGCGGTTTGCATCGCATCAATCATTTTCGACGAACATTCATAAGAGACAACATCATCAGCATCACCATGAAATGCCCAAGTCGGTACATTTTTTAATTGTTCTGCTTTTTCTA
>JAIROD010000741.1 GCA_031257725.1 Planctomycetaceae bacterium
TGATTTCTTGAAAATTATGGAATTTTTCTTGAGTTTTTTCGGATTCCAGTGAACAATTACATCGGATAATGTTGACGGAATCATTTGTGCCGGATTATTTGAGTTTCAGAGAAGTTTTAATGGTTTCCAAAAAACTAGCGAATACGGTAACATTGTACAGTATTAAACTGGACATGGAATCCAATCTCCCTTCGCCACTTTCCGATGATTGGATTTTTTGTGAAGAGAAATAAGTTGAAATTTGTACGAATTTATTACAACAATCAAAACCATGTCAGTTACAGAAAAACTTAATTACGATCAAATCCGCGATAACGTGTTACAACTTTCTCCGGCGGAACGATTCCGCTTAGTGAGAGAGTTGAAGCAACACGAACAAAATGAGGAAACAGCGGAAACAAAAACACCGGAGCCGGACAATTCGGGTTTTACCGAGTTGTGGCGTGAAAACGGAATGGTATGTTACCGCGTCAACGGCGACCCGATTTTCACACCGGAAGAGATTGAAGAATTTAGGCGGAACGGAGAACGACTCGAAGCTGAAATCGCTAAAATTCCAAGAGAGGAAATCGAAAAACAAAGAGAAGAAGCGATATGTGCCGCTTTGGCATTGCCGAGATGTTCGGACGAAGAGTGGGCGGAAATCCAAGAAATGAGGAGAATATTAAGACCATGTCGACCATCGTTTTTTTAGACTCATCCGTTTTGATTCAGCATTTTCGGAGTCAAAATAAAATCAACTCCTTTTATACACAAATCCGTAGAGGATACGATAAACTATACATATCAGCAATTGCGAAAGCGGAAATTTTTTCCTACGTCAAAGAAAGCAACCTTGAATATTGGAATAATATTTTCAAAAATATACGAGTTTTGCCATTTACCGACAACACGATTATAAAAACCCGTGAAATTGCTCTTCAATTGAAACGAAAAAGTATGATGATCGAATTAGCAGATATGATGATTGCCGCAACAGCAATCGAAAATAATTTCCCACTGGCAACAATAAATCAAAATCATTTTTGAACGAATTGACGGATTGAAAGTTATTACGCCAGAATTATTTGTACTATAAATTTTTACACAGAACCAAACTATGTCAGTTACAGAGAACTTTAATTATGATCAAATTCGCGACAACGTGTTACAACTTTCTCCGGCGGAGCGTTCCCGTTTGGTAAGGGAGTTGAAACAGCATGAAGAACGCGAGGAAACAAAAATATCGGAACCGGACAATTCGGGTTTTACTGAGTTGTGGCGTGAAAACGGAATGGTGTGTTATCGGGTCAACGGTGATCCGATTTTTACGCCGGAAGAGTTTGAAGAATTCAGGCGGAACAGAGAACGGATTGAAGCCGAGTGGGAAAAAATGACACCGGAAGAAATCAAACAACGAAAGGAACAACAAGAAGAATTGATGCGCCGTGCGGATGAAGCATACGCCAAAATTCCAGAAGAATCGATTCAGGAAAGCCTTGAAATATGGAGGTCAATGGGATTATGCCGAAAAGATCCGTCTTTGTAGATTCATGTGTTCTCATCCGATATTATCGTGATAGAAAACAAGGGAATACATTTTTTGAACAAATTAAACAGAATTATGAGGAATTATATATTTCACTAATAGCCTTCACCGAAATTATGATAGGTTCCCAAGATAACTCATTGGAATTTTGGAACGATGTATTGAATACTATTACGATAGTTCCATTCACTCAGAAAACGGTGATAAAAACAAGAGAAATTGCTTTTCAATTGAAACGAAAAAGTATGATGATCGAACTCGCAGATATGATGATTGCCGCAACAGCAATCGAAAATGATTGCCCATTAGCAACAATAAATCAAAATCACTTTGAACGAATTGACGGATTGAAAATTATTACTCCGGAATTGCCAAGATTATTTATACAATAATATAGAATTTCAAATGTTCCCTATTTTATTGAACGATAACCCAAACAACCACTAACAACTAAAAAAGAACCCAATGAGTACAATCTTAGTTGACAAACTTTTAGAAACGGTTTTTGTTCGCGGTGCGAGCGACCTTCATATTGCGGTGGGACAACCGCCGGTGTTGCGTTTGCATGGTCGGCTTGTCAAACTTGAAACGAAAATTCTCGAACCGGATGATACTGTTTCGCTAATGAAAAGCATCACGCCTGAACGTTGCCAGCAGGAACTTCAGCAATCTGGAAGTACCGACTTCGGTTTTGCATTCGGCGATAAAGCGCGGTTTCGGGTTTCCGTGTTCAAGCAGCGCGGTAATACCGGAATGGTATTACGGCAGATTCCGAATAAATTGATGAGTATGGACGATCTGCACACGCCGCCGGTAATGAAAGACCTCATCATGCGTCCGCGCGGTCTGGTTCTTGTAACAGGTCCAACCGGTTCCGGTAAATCAACAACACTGGCGGCTTGTATCGATTATTTGAACGAAAATGTTGACCATCATATTATTACGATAGAAGACCCGATTGAATTTTATCATTATCATAAAAAATCGACGGTTAATCAGCGTGAAGTTGGAGTTGACGTTCCGACTTTTGCCGAAGCAATTCGTCGGGCATTGCGTCAAGACCCGGATGTTATTCTCGTTGGCGAGTTGCGTGACCTTGAAACGATTGAAGCGGCTATTACCGCAGCGGAAACAGGGCATATTGTTTTCGGTACGCTTCACACCTCCAGTGCGGCAGGAACAATCAACCGTATTATTGACGTGTTTCCGACAAACCAACAAGATCAAATCCGAACACAACTTTCAACTTCAATTATCGGCATTTTGGCACAACAATTATTGCCGCGAATTCAGGGGGGGCGTGTTGCGGCTTATGAGATGCTGGTTGTAACAAGTGCTATTGCCAACTTGATTCGGGAAAACAAAACATTCCGTATTACCTCGTCAATTCAAACCGGTCACAAACTTGGTATGCAGTTATTGGACGATCACATGTTCAATCTCTGGAAAGAGAAAACCATAACAAAAGAAGACGCGATTACGAAATCGAACTTACCGGATGCGTTGGCGGCAAAGATGTTACGTTGGGAATCCGGCGAGGTCTCCGAAGATGCCGACGATACCGGTGACACTTCCGCTCTTGAAGAGGAAGATAAACCAAAACGTAACCCGAAAATTAAATATGTTTAAAATCATTGAATTTAAATATATTTTTGCAACAAGACAAAAAATTAATGAGAAAAAATGGAGTGAACAAAGCCGTTATCATTTAACGGGAACAGTACCACCGGCAATCATTCAACAAATAATCGAATTACTTGGCAACCGCGAAAGAGGATTTTTACAATGGTTATTAAACATATAGATGTTACAGGTCAGATGCAATCACAAACGTTACAGACGATTGATGATCTCGGAACCGGTTAATCCGACACAGTTATTATGTTTCCGATAGAATTAGTCGAATCGCTTGAGAATATTTATGAATCACGAACAATTGGTCTATAAAATTTAAAATTCAACCCTTAATACCATGAGGATATTAACATTACAATTAGAATTACCGGATGATTTTGTGATGAGCGAACATGAAGCGAAAATGATGTTTGCAGCGAAATTGTATGACGAAAGGAAGTTAACAGCAGGCAAAGCTGCGGCGA
>JAIROD010000745.1 GCA_031257725.1 Planctomycetaceae bacterium
GGGCGTTGCCCTACGCTATAGCCGGTTGCCCCGTTGGGGCGAAATAATAACGAAAACCCCTAAAAAATACGCAAACTTTATTACAAGCAAATGAATAGTTACCCGTGAACAATTACAAAAAATTCCACTGATATATTACAGAAAATCATCGTCCATCACAAAATCAAAGAAATCACCGTTCAAGACCTGTTTGCAACACGCTCCACTTTCCACGAATCTATTGCCCTTACAGGGCGTTGGTTTCTGAGGCAAGCGCACCCGCCGCGGTGCGGCGGGCTGGTATGTATTGCCCTTTCAGGGCGAAGGATTGATCGGCAACCTCTAACGGGAATGGGGAGAACATCGCCCCAAAACGACAAACGCTCCCTCTGATCAATCAATTGTTTTTGCCTATTTTCGATGTTCGAGTAGGGGTAGAGAAAAGGTCTAATAGTTACCTACTTTTTTTGTGGGAAATAAACTGGAGAAACTTTATGGTTTTTGCCGATTATTTGGATTGTAGCGAATTTATCGAATGTTTGTACGAAAGATATGAAATTGCCTAAATTACTCATTTTGTTGCTGTTTTTAGCGGTTTTCGGACAAACCGGTTGCGAGATCATGCCGGTAATACGCTATAAACCGACATTGCATAATCCTTTTCCGCAAATAAAAAATATCGCAATCGTTCCATTTTATAATTACACCGACAACCCAAAGGTCGATGGGCGTGAATTTGCCCGTGCGTTCAGTAATGAACTCCAGAAAATTCCCGGCTTTCGGGTAATTGCCAATAAAATCGTCGAAGAGACCATGTTGAAAAACGATTTACATAAATTTGAATCGGTTGACGATATTCGTTATCTTGCTCAACTTCTCAATGTTGATGCTGTTGTGATTGGAAAAATACATGGTTTTAGTATGAACTATCCGCCGTTTGTCAAGTTTGAAACGGAATGGTATGCGGTGAATCCGTATTTTCACCCGATTCCACCCGGTTCCAATTTGCCTTGGGGAACGGAATACGAAGAATTTATACCGGACAAAGTTGTTCTTCTTGCGGAAATGGAACTTGCCTCTGCGCAACTCAAAACGCAAACGCCGGAATATGAACCGGTTCTGTCTCCTGCCGAACGGAAAAAGCAAGAACAAAAGAAAGAAAAATCGCCGGATGAAAATGAGATGTATCGTGATTTTCATTTCGAACCTTCCGAATCTTCCAGACCTCAGGAACCGAAATCCGCCAAACATGAAAATCCGATACGGTTGGCGGCGGCAACAATTCCGAATAATATGGGTAAAGAAACTTTAGAAGAATCAGTTCTTTCCCAATATGCCGAATACTCTCAGGAACGGTCAATTAACAAAATGCTTGAAAAGACGGGAGTTCCCTATGTTCCTGAAGCGTTGCCGCTTTCAACCGAAGATCGGCGAAAAGAATCAGTGTTGTTTTCTTTGGAGATGCCCCATCCGCTCCACGCCGGACCATGGCAAAGTGAAACATCCCCGCAAAATCAAAATCCTTGGTCTGATCAAAACCAATATCCCTTGTTTCAACAAAATCAGCTTAATCCCGGTATTTATCAGGGACATTACGCAGGTTTTCCGCAACCGGCTGGTTTAACACCGGAAGAATTGGCTCAATATGGTTGGATCAATCAGCCTATTCTTCCGGTTCCGTCGATGTCTCCTTTGATGCCCGGAATGCCGGTTGAGGGGCAACCCGGAATGGTTATGGGCGAACCGGATCGTTTTCCCGGTTTGCCGACCGATTGGCCTGACCCGCGCGGTTTCATTCCTGAAGGACCGGAACCGGAACGCCCCAAACGTGAAGTCAAAAGCGATGCCCCATTTATCAGTCATATCAATGTTTACAACGGTAATGATAATGAATTGATGCAGGCGTTGCACGATTATGATTTTTTGTTTCGGGATGATAAAAGAATTGCCGGAAAACAGTCAATTTTGAACAATCGCAGTGAGTTTATCAGTTTTTGTTGTCGGCTTCACATTTGGGAGATATTCTCCGCTCGCGGCGGTGCAGGAACTGCCGAAAAAGTTACACGACAGTGGAAATCATGGCATGGCGGAGAAAGACCATATTAACGGAGAGCGGAAAGCGGAGAGTAAGTTGTCAGATTAGTTACATTTATAATCGTATTGTGTTAAAAATTAACGAAGAGAGAAAAACGGAGTTTTTGTAAAAATACAAAAAATGAATGAACGATAACGTTAAACAAAGCGTAGATATTGAGTCAAAAGCGTAGATATTGAGTCTGTTGATAGTGGAGAGTAACGCAAGCGGTTTTACTTTGTTTCCATTATTCATGTATTCATGACTTACCATTATTCATTACTTATTTTTACTATTCACCATTAATTCTCCCAACTCTCCATTATCAACTAAAATATAGGGATTATTCATTCCTTAGTGGACACGTTTTTATTTATAGGGGCGAAAAAGAAGAATTGTGTTAAAAGGGCTGAAATTGGAACAGCAAGTTGTCCGATAACACCAAAACACCGTTTTTCATGCCCCAAAATCATTTTACACGATTTTTGATCTTAAACCATGAAAAACAATACCCAACACTCGACGCTTTCAATGGAAAGTAACCATTCTGCATTAGCCGATAAAGGAAACGAAACTGTGAGTCAAGATATTAATGTTTTGGCATTAGTTAAAGGTGAGGAACGTTATGTTTTCCTTTACAACGAAAATCATCGTGCAGAGACGCTCCGTATTTTGGGACGTTATGCGTCGAATCCTGAGTTAAGTTTTACGTGGTATGATGCGGCGGTATTGAGTCAGAAAATCCGCCAGGAAAGCCAGCAACAAGCACGCGAAAAACAACAAAATCTATCTTCATGCCGGTATAATATACCGCTCTCTACAGAAAATGAATACTAAAAAAAGTAACAGCACACACAATAAAAAAAGGAACATTTAAAATCCGGTGTTGCTGTTCAAGCCCAGTTCTTCATTAGGACATCTCTCATCATTAGACCTTTTTCCTAACCCCTTCACCATCCTCAGCACCCCATGAACATTGTGGTAAAAACATAAAAGGCAACTTCTAAAAACCTATTTTTTGACAGGATTCACCGGATTGACAGGATAAAAATCAAATAAAATCATGTCAATCATGTTTATCCTGTCAAGTTAGAG
>JAIROD010000748.1 GCA_031257725.1 Planctomycetaceae bacterium
ATTTTGTACAATCCGGCTGATTTTCGTCTGATGTTTTACCCTTTTCTTTATGAATCGGAAATTCAAATCAACGCTTTAGGGCGTTACGGTCCTTCCGCATCGGTACGGAAAAAATTTCAAGATCGAATCGAAGCGGTCAATGTCGATTCTTATATCGGTATTCGGCATAGAACATTGATCGTGTTGAATACACCGCCTTTTCGGCAACGTATTAACACCTATCTTTTTTTCGCAACAGATTAGATTGTTAGCGATCACCTAAATGATAACGGTCTATTTTTTTAACACGAAAGATACAAAATTACATGAACAATATGAAAAAATTTTTTGTTGTCCTTCTCGTATCTTTTTGTGTATTTCGTGTTTAAAATAGACAGAAACAACACAGAGAGCATGGAGATTTTTTGTTGATTTTTAAATTGCAATTAAATGTATTTTGGGTTTGCGGCGATGTCGCGATGCGGTTGATAAAAAGAGACAACGACTATAACGCCGAAGTATATGTTGCGAATTTTCACCTCATGCCGTCATAACAATTTATCGCATTTTCGTTATAATGTCTTCCTCGTGTGAATTATCTTCTATTTCATCGGACGCTGTTCTGGAGATTCTTGAACAGTTTATTCCTTCGTCACGATGTATTGTTTTTTCTCTGGATTCACACGGACGGTTTACCCGATGCGGTGGAGCGGGGCTTGATCGGATCGGTTTGAAGCCGGAAGAGGTTTGCGGTAAAACGATTAACGATTTTTTTAAACCGCAATCAGATTTCATAACGCATTTTCATAAAACACTTCGAGGTGATATTTCTATTTCCAAACTAACCGGTTTTTTTCGTTCTCGATTTTTCAATATTCGAATGCAACCGGTAATGGAAGGAACACAAATTATTGGCGTTACCGGAATTGCGGCGGATGAAACGGAAACGGCGGTTGCCGGCAATGTTGATAAAACCAATAATATTAATAACGTTAATAACGTTAATGAAGTTAATACGGATGAAATTGATACGGAGAAGAGTGTTGCGGACGATGATTGTCAGGATCAGATGGAACAAATTCTCCTTGCGGTTCTTGAATCACTTGACGACGGTATTCTGGTTTATTATGGAAATGGCGAGAGTTACCGTACTAATTCCCGTTTTCTTGAATTATTTGCAATAGCGTCTGATGCTTCTTTGACACAATCGGCGGATTGGTTTGATGAGCGGATTAGTGATTTTACTTCAAATGTGAACGAAATTAGAGAAGCCCGGCAACTGCTTTCGGAGACGCAGGAACCTCAGGTGGGAACGTTGTATTTTCATGACGGGCGTATTTATGAATGGAATGCGGCTGCGGTTCAAATTGGGAACAGTAATTCCGAATACGCGCAAATCTGGAAATTTCACGATGTAACGATTACTTATTGGGCGGCGAAAAAAGTGAAGGAAAGTGAAGAGCAATACCGTCTTCTTTTTTCTTCGATGAGCAATGGTTTGTTTCTTCTTGATGTTGTTCGCGGCGAAAACAATCAACCGGTTGATTATACGATTTCCCATACGAATCCGGCGTTTGCCGCAACTCTTCAAACAACGCCCGAAAAATTGTATGGTCGTTCTTTTTTGCAAATTTTCCATGATACGCGAATTCTTTACAACCCAACGGCTGAAAAATGGTGGTATGGTTTGGACGCGGCGGCTAATGGAATTTCGGGAACCTATCATATTTATGTTCCGCATTTTCTTGAAACGCCTTATCAGGAAATAGTTGTTTTTCCTTCCAAAGAAGATCAGATTGGCGTTCTTTTGTACGATGAAACCTTCCGAGTCCGTTCAGAACAAACCTTGCGGACAATGCAGTTGGTGATTGATCATATTTCGGAGCCGGTGTTTTGGTTGAATCTTGACGGAAACATTCAATACGTTAATTTGATCGGAGCTGCAAGCATCGGTTATGAATCGCCGAAATTACCGGTTGGAGAAAATTTTAAAAATTTCGCTCCGTCTCTGAATGAGGAAAAGTGGGAGATTTTTCTTCAAAAAGTTAAAGACAGTAAAACGTTACGGTTTGAAGCGGAAATAAAACGCGGCGATCAAACGCGGTTTCCCGCACAAATTACTGCCGATTTATTGGAACGTTCCGACGGCGAGGAACTTTTGGCTATTTGTTTCAATGATCTGACCGAGCAAATCCGGCGAATCGAAGCGGAACAAGCCTCCATTGCGAAAACGAAATTTCTGGCGAATATCAGCCATGAAATTCGTACGCCCTTGAACGGCGTTATCGGTATTTCCGACTTGTTACTGAAAACCGGTTTGAGTGAAAAACAGTGTGAATATGTTGAATTGGTGCGCAGTTCCGGTCGTCATTTACTTTCGATAGTTGACGACATTCTCGATTTTTCCAAGATTGAAGAAGGTAATATCCAACTGAATTTTGCCGAATTTGATTTACCGGAATTGCTCGAATCGGTTTTGGCGGCCTTGGCGGGCAAAGCGTTAAACCGTCATCTGGAACTCTGCGGCGTTTATCTAACAGATATTCCTCAACGTGTTCTTGGCGATGCCGGTCGTTTGCGTCAGGTTCTTTTCAAACTTCTGAATAACGGTATCAAATTTACGGTTCATGGCGGAGTGAAACTTTCGGCGGCGATGGTTTCTCAACAGGAACGCGGCGGGATTCCTTGTTGTATGATACGTTTTGAAATTGCGGATACCGGCATTGGTATTCCGCAAAACAAACTTCACCAATTGTTCAACTCCTTTTCGCAACTCGATTCCACTTTCACAAGAAAGTATGGCGGAACAGGCATGGGACTTGCAATTTCACAGGAAATGATTCGTCTCATGGGCGGTGAAATCCATGTCGAAAGTCAGGAAAATATCGGATCACAGTTTCAATTTACCATTCCGTTTGCCTGCGACAAACAGTGTTTTCAAATGTCCGGTGCGTTTAGAAACGGACAATTAGTATTGGCGCAACCCAAAATATTGGTTGTTGCGGAAAATAATTTCTTACGGAATGTTATTGTTGAGTTGCTTCAATCATGGGGGATAATCATTCGGGCTTATCAAAACAAAAACGAGGCGTTGCCGGAACTTTACAATGCCGCTCATCATGGACAACCTTATCGTATTGTCGTGATTGATCATGGTCTTGGGGATGCGTCAGACGTGGAACTTATCAAAGAAATCAGACATAATCCCGATTTGAAATCAACCGCAATTGTTTGGTTCATTCCGCTTGCCGCAGAGTTTTCTGAAACAGAGCCGTTGATGGATTCTGTTGATCAAATTATTGGCAAACCGTTTTTTTGTTCCTCACTTTTCGATGCGATTCTGGACATTGTTACGCAAAGCAAAATCTTTTCGGGAAATGTTGAAAAATTGCGGAAACAATGGAAATCCGTGTGGGATGAGGAACGTTATCTGAACGCCACCATCAACAACTATAACGCAACAAAAACAATTTCGGAAAACAACGATGAAACGCCGCAAACATTGCCGTCTCCAATACCCCGAATGTCCCCAACAATATCCCAATCGTCCCTAATCTCAACGCCCTTAATTTCTCAAACACCGCCGACCAAGCCGATTATTCTTGTTGCGGAGGACAATCGGATCAATCAAATAGTGATCAGTGAGATATTGGGCAAAGCAGGTTTTTGTTTCGAGTTGGTGGAAAACGGTATTCAGGCATGTGAAGCGGTATTTAGCCGGAATTTTTCATTGATTTTGATGGACTGCCAGATGCCGGAGATGGACGGATTTGCGGCAACACAAACAATCCGAAACATGGAAACCGGAGTGGATACGAGAAAACCGTTTCATACCGGTCGTATTCCGATTATTGCGTTGACGGCAAATTCTTTGCAGGATGATCGGGAACGTTGTTTCAAATATGGCATGGACGATTTCTGCTCCAAACCCGTCAACGCCGACCGACTCCTTAAAATGATCCGAAAATGGTTGAACAATATACCTTA
>JAIROD010000598.1 GCA_031257725.1 Planctomycetaceae bacterium
CGACTTGTCCCTGTTGACGGCTGGAAATTAAAGACCAACAGCGTACAACACCATAACAAACCAACCGGCGCAACCTTTCGGCGAAAGGTTGCCTACCTTCCTCGACTGAATAGTTACAGAAAATCATAGTCAATCACAAAATCAAATAAATCACAGTTGTAACTATTCAGTCGCGGTGAATGTTCCTTTTTCTGTCCCGTTAGGGACAGCATATTGGTAGAAAACGATGTCGATTAAAAACGCTCGTCCCGTTGGGGACGAAATATTGGTAGAAAAACACCAAACATAAATTTCACCAATATTGCCTCCCTACGGGACGCGGATCATTTTGTTATACTGTTTTCTACCAAGATGTCGTCCCTAACGGGACGGGAATATTCGGAAAGACAACCAAACCACTGAATAGATACAAAAAAATTAAAACAAAATAGACAGTTACGAGACGTATTAGGTTATTAGTAATATATCAGTGGAATATTTTTTTTTAACTATTCAGTGGATTGTTGGTCTAGTAACGTCTGCCATCGGGTCAACGCCGCTAGGCGTTTACTGTGAATAACCGCCGGTTTCAACCGGCGGAAAAGCACTCCCACGAAACTCAACCCCTTTAGGGGTTGCACTAAAAAATATCAATCAAATTTAATGCCGCTTTTGGACACCCCCTAAAGGGGTTGGTGGTTTGTAGGTCTGTTACCGCCGGTTGAAACCGGCGGTTATTCACAGTAAACACCTACGGCGTTGACCCGATGGCAGACGTTTAAAAACGGCAGTAACAATAAAAAGCAACCAATCGACTGAATAGTTAAAAAAATATTCCACTGATATATTACGGTTTTTTCAATTATATTTTTGAGTTGGAGAAAAGGGCTATTGCCTAACTATCCGTTTAACCCTCCAAGAATTTTTACTTTTTTTCATTTTTTTAATCTTAATTTTTTGCATGATATAGAAATATAGCCTATGATAAACCATTCATAGGAACTTTTTCCAAAAAATCTGAATTTATTATATCCGGTTTCTTTGCAATTTGAACAGATATCCTTATAATATCAATTTGTGTGTTTCGGTTTACTTGAAGTAATGCCGAATTTCAAAAATTGTAAAAGAAGGAGTTTTAACGGGAATATTGGCGTAAATGTTTTATTTTCAAAGATTTGTGCTGATATTTCTTTTTTCATTTTTTAATAAATTCTCTTTACCATGACAGACAACGACAATAATCGATCTTTTGACCTTCCGCCGGTTTCGGAGTCAACTGAGGAATCGCCTCGTCATTTTGATGCGGATGTTCCCAATGCGCCGAAGAAAAAAACACGGCATGGCAGTTTTTCAACCGGCTTCACGCCTCGCCGTGAAAATCCGTCGGTTCCTCCCCCAAAAACATCAGATCATTTTGCAGGTAACTCCGCAACTTCTGATTCGAATACCAACAAAACCGGCAACAATAAGTCCGCCGCAACACCAACCGATTCGCCAAGAACAGAATCCCCCACTCCAGCCTGGTCACGACCAACCGTTATCGATAAAGCATTTGAACGAACTCGTTTTCTTGTTTTATGCCTTGTGATGTTGCCGCTGTCCATTTTTGCCTATTTTCCCTCGCTTTGTGAAATAGTCTATGCCTGGTACACACAACTCGATTATGGGCATGGATTTTTTGTTTTGCCGCTCGTGGCGTTGTTCCTGTATCTCCGTCACGATACGTATCCGGGAACACGTTACCGATTAACATGGATCGGACTCTTTCCCATTTTGATCTGCGGTATTATGAGGTTTCACGCCGCCAATCAATATATGGACACATTAGATCAATGGTCGCTTTTATTTTGGATTTTAGGAATTGTCTGGTTTTTCTACGGCAATCGCGTTTTCTTTTGGGCACTTCCCTCTTTGTTATTTTTGGTCTTCATGTTCCAATTACCCTGGAGTTTTGAAGTGTTATTGAGAAACCATTTACAGCAATTTGCCGCTCAATTTGCAGCAGTGTTGTTGCAAATTGTCGGAGAACCGGCTATTCCCATCAAAAATACAATCCGGTTAAGCACCATGGAATTGGCTGTCGAGCAAGCATGCAGTGGAATTCGTTTTCTGATTAGTATTTTCGCAATCTCCTTTGCAACAATCCTGCTCATCAAAAGACCTTGGTGGCAAAATATTGCAATTTTAGGAATTGCGGTTCCAATTGCCTTATTTGTAAACGCCGCACGCATCGCCACCACCGGAATTCTTTTACTGGATTTCGAAAACTTTATCAAAAGTATAACACCGGAAAATAGAAACCCCGCAGTAATGGCCGATGAAATTGCCGGAATTTTTATGATTTTTGTGGCGTTTGGTATTTTTATTGCATTCGTATTTTATTTGGGCAAGGTTTTTCGTAAAGTGGAAATAGAGGGAATCTCTAAATAATATCAGAATTTACCGAACGTTAACGGCGTGGGCTTTGACCCGCATTGTTAGACTGAACCCAAAAAACACGGGGTAAACCCCGTCGTTAACTAGCAACACGGGGTAAACCCCGTCGTTAACTAACAATACGGAGTAAATCCCGTCGTTAACTAATTGAAAAATTGTAATATATCAGTGGAATATTTTTTTTAACTTGTCAGTCGTTTCCTCCGAATGACCACCCCTGCCCCTCCGAAGGAGGGGAATTATTCCCCTCCTTCGGAGGGGCAGGGGTGGTAAAAAATAAACTTCAATCTCCGAAACATTCCACTGATATATTACGAAAAATTGAATTATCAGAGATGCCCATTAATTTTAGGCAAATCACTTTGAATCAGATTTACCGAACTCCAATTTTTGATTTTATTTTTATGAACATTACAATTTTTTGATACACAGATTCAACTACAATGTCCCCAAACAATATGCCGCCCAATAATGATATGGTTCCAAGCGGTTCGATGGATCCGATGGCGGGAACGCTACCGCCGTCCTACTACGGACAAGAACTGCCGTCGAGTAAACCCAGACCAATTATCGATTCCATCGAATTGGCTAAAATAACACCGCAAATTATGATTTTGCTCATTATTTCCGGTTTGAAACGGACTTGGAAATGGGCATTACCAAGCGGGTTGATTTTGGCATCGGTTGTCTTTGCCGTTACGATGGCTTCGTTTCCGGTTCGGTACGAAGCAGTCGCTTACTTGCAAATTCTTTCACAAAAACCGTATTTCATTTTTGACGAAAAACAACAAAAACAGTACGATACCTATGTTGCAACACAGTTTGCGATTATTCGCAGTCCGATCATTCTCGAAAAAGCACTGGAAAATCCCGATATCGCCCGCCTTCCTCATGTACTTAAACAAAAAAATAAAGTCGATTGGCTGGCAAAATCGTTGAAATTGAGACAGACCAATAAATCGGAAATAATAACGCTTGGAATTGATATGGAAGTTGCGGAAGACGCGGAAAAAGTGGTCAATAGTGTTGTTACCGCATTTTTTGAATCTTATGTGAATCAGGCTCAGGCTTGGAATCTTAAATTACTCACCCAATTAAACTTGGAACTCAACCGCCAAAAAGCAACCGCACGGATGCTTCAAGAAGAAATTCGTACAGGAATGGAAAAAGCCGCCAAACAAGGCGGAGCCGCCAGTAAAGACGGATTGTCCGGCGGATTGAATCAAGGGGAATCCATTCTCCGCGATCTCTATCTGCATAAATCCAAACTGGAATCGTTGAGGGCTGAAGAGAAAATGCTCAAAGAGGCGATCACCGAAGGAATGAATATTCCGCAATCCATTTTAGCAAAAGCCATCGAAAATGATCCGATGTTGCGGATGTTACAAACACGATTGGTTGATTTGCGGGAACAAGTTGCTTCGTTGAAAAAAACATTGGTAAGAGAAGATGATCCGAAAATTATCGGTTATCAAAATCAAATCAGAGAAATCGAAAAGAAAATCGAAGAAGAATATTCCACCGCCGGAAACAGTAAAGTTGAATATATTCAACGTTCTTTAGCCGCGAATCTGGACCAAGCCATTTGGGAAAAATCAATGGCAATTCGATCACAGGAAATTCTGGTTGAAAATCTCCAAAAAAGTTATGAAGAACAAGTTAAAGATGTTGGTGAACGGACGGTTCAAATTGTTGACGTTTCTTTTCAACAGGCTCAACTGGAACGAATCAACAGAATTCTCGATCAATTGGAAACTCGTGTTGTTACTTTGGAAACCGAAAAATATGCCCCAGACCAAATCGAACTGAAAAAAAAGGCAACTGTTCCCACTAAACCGAATAACACCAAACAATTACTTTTTGCGTCTGTTGGAGCATTGGGATGTTTTTGTTTTCCGATTTTTCTTGGAATTGCCATCGAACGTCTCAAACCCAGACTGTATCATGTTTCCCAAATTCGTCGGGCAATTCCACAAATTATTATTGGTGAAATTATGGAACCTCCGGTGGCGTGGATTCACGGGGCAACATTCCGAAAACGTTTAGCCCGTTATCGGGAAAGTGTTCATAATTGGTGTACGCATCTTTTGCTCAGTGATCCGTTCCGAAATTGTCGAACACTTTCTGTTGCCAGTGTTGCCGGTGATGACGGTAAAACGTTTTTGGCGGTTCAGGTCGCAGTGGCGATGGCTCAAATGAAAAGCGGTCCCGTATTACTTATTGATGCGGATATGCGGGTGGGACGGCTGCATCTGCTTTTCGGAAATGAAGAAACCGGAATTGGTTTGGCTGATGTTTTGTCTTTCCGAAACGGTTTTGGTGAAGCGGTCGTTTTGAATGAACGTGAACCCAATTTGCATCTGCTCTCTGCCGGACAATTGGATGTTTCACCTTATGAATTGCTCGGAGACGGACGTTTTCGTGAATTGTTGGATACGCTGGAATCGCATTATTCATTAGTGTTGGTTGTCCTTCCGCCGGTCGCCAATGCCGCCGAATCACTGATTATGGCATCAAGTACCGAGTCCGTATTGCTTTGCGTCCGACAAGGTGAAACAATTTTAGCGGCAATGGAAGATGTTTATCGGAAACTCGTTAGTACCGGAAGTTCCGTTGACGGAATTGTTGTTAAAGATATTCCTTACTATCAAATGGCAGGAAAAGACGGCGGTTTTGCCGATAAACTGGAACAAATTCGACTCGCCCATTTACTTCAATACACTGATTAGGGAAACAGGATTTGTAACGCAAGCAATACTTCACAGTAACAATTTTAATCCGATGTACATAGCGAATCCGATTTACGATGTTGTGTTCAAATTTATGATGGAAGACGAAAAGGCGGCGAAATCCTTTCTTTCGGCCATCATCGAGGAAAATGTGTTGGAACTTGGTTTTTCGGCTCAAGAACG
>JAIROD010000785.1 GCA_031257725.1 Planctomycetaceae bacterium
GAATCGCAATTATTTCAATGAAACCTTATAAAATAAGGAGATTGACGATGAAAAATGTAATGATGTGTTTGGTTGGGATTTTGGCGTTTTTCTTTGAAAAATGCCAAATGTTAAAATGGATAAACCAGGGAGGGGGGGGCTAGATGTAGAGAAAAGGAAAGAATTGAGAGTGGAAAGTGTTCGGTTTTTCAACGTTTTTCCGCAAAATTCTCAACTCTTTTCCGTTCTTCACGGTTCGGCTTTACGTTAGTCGAACTTCTTGTGGTGATTGCGATTATCGGCATGTTAATCGCACTTCTGTTGCCGGCGGTTCAGGCGGCTAGAGAAGCCGCACGGAGAATGCAGTGTGTCAACAATCTCAAGCAAATTGGAATTGCAATTCACAATTTCGCCGACAGTCAGAACGGATTACCGCCGAGCGGAATCGCCCATGAAAAAGGCGGACCATTGGGATTTTTGTATCCCTATGTCGAGAGAGCATCGCTTTGGGACATTCTCATGTCACCCAACCAAGTAACCGGTCCGGATGCCGCAGATTCCGGCTCGAACGGTCTGCATGGTTTGCTTTGCCTGCCGCACACTGGCGAGGCAAGCGGTTGGTTTCGCGGGTTTTCGAAAGAATTGCGGGATTCTTTCGGAAGTGTTCCAATTTATCAATGTCCGTCACGCGCCGGCGCAACATTTTTTTGGAACATCGGCTGGGTCAACGGCGACGGACCCGTTTCCGCTTACACTCTCATTATTACAAGGAGCGACGGTTTCACCAGCGACCGTGCCACGTACTTTGAAGGTTGGACACACTATAATACTCCTACGGGACTGAATCTGACCGACACAACAATAATAGAACGTCAAACTCTCTTTAATGGACCGTTTCGTGTTGCCAATGTCACTCCTATTTCCGGTGCGTACTGGAACAGCACAACGGGAAGTCATACAGAAGTTGCCCGCTGGGAATTAAGAGACACGTTTACTTATTGGAGCGACGGCACATCGAATCAGTTGGTGTTCGGCGAAAAAAATGTTCCTATTTTCGCGTTGGATGACGGACAAAAAGATGAGCCGCCTACGGCAACGATGCCGTCGCAAATTTGGAATGGAGGCTATATGAATACTTGGACAAACAGCGGAGCGCAATCAAACCGCTATGCCAATCTCGGTCGGTTGATTGGTCCTAATACGTTGTTGGCAGCGGGACCGAACGATCAGCGATTGCAACAAGTTTCAGGACTTCCCAATCCCGATTATCGAGATACGGCTTTGACCAATTATGAAGATTTCGGATTCGGCAGTTCACATCCCGGAATCATCAATTTTGTCGCGGGCGACGGCAGCGTACATGGAATTTCGGTAACGGTCAACGTATCTTCCGTTCTTTATCCGCTTTGTCAGGCGAATGACGGCGTTGCAGCGTCAATTCCGTAACAAATCGGCGGCAAGAGATGGGAGGTCTGTTTTATATCGGTTATGGTGTGAAATCAAAGTTTGAAAAATACCTCCCGTCTCATTTCATTTTTTAATTTTTAACTTTTCAATTACAACAATCATGTCAAACAAATTCTTGTTTTTTGCGGCATTTTTCGTTTTATGTTTGTGCGGATGCGGAAATGGAATCAAAATTTCCGGAACTGTTACGTATGAAGAAGACGGATTGCCGGTGGAACGCGGTTTTATCAATTTCAGTGGTGCAACGGGCAGTTTTTCCGGTATAATCAAGAACGGAAAATATGTAACCGGCGGCGAAAAAGCGGTGCAAGGAATTCCTGCCGGACAATATAAAGTCTGGTTTTCCGGCGTTCAAAAAGGTGAACATATCATTGACACGAAAACCGGTATTCCCGAATCGTCCATCATTATGCCGTTAATTGCCGACGAATTTTGCGCTGAAAATAAAACGCCGATTTCTTTTGAAGTCAAACCGGACGGTCAAAAAACTTTCGACGTGCAAGTCAAAAAGTATGAACCGCGAGGAAAAAAACCCTAGCGTTCAGAGGGTGGTTGTTAACATGGATAAAAATTTTAGGTCAATTATTGGCCGGTAGGCGAGTAACTGTCTATTTTAATTTTTATTAGTCCTGCAAGGACGATACTTTATTAACCGTATGCTTTAGCATACGGATAGGGCAAACACATCACAAAGTCCCGCAGGGACGACACTTTATTGGATAAATGTATTCGATTTACTGTTTGGAAATTTTTAATTGTCTGAACGAAGAGTTTTAAAATGTAACTGTCTATTTTAATTTTTTGTCATATTTCAGAGCAGTTTTTTACATCCCATCGGGATGTTTCCAAGCTAGCCGTTGGTTTTGCGTTGTCACGATAGGGAATCAATGTTTTTATCAGAATAACGCCATACCAACGGAACAAAATGGTAAAAATGATAATCCTGTTATTTTTCCGTGTGTACGGTGAGTACACCGCACACACGGCTACATTGGAAATGGCCTTGCAGGACTAATAAAAATTAAAATAGACGGTTACCCTTAATCGTCACCCCAAAACAACAAACGCTACCAATTTTCCTTAATTTTCTTTTCATTTGCAAGAGAGTCAAAAATTTTCCTAGTGTTTACAGTCTGGTTGTTAAATTAGGTCGATTTGGGGTAACGGTCTATTTTAATTTTCGTAAATTTGTTTACAAATGGAAATGACCTGGTAGGCAACCTTTCGCCGAAAGGTTGCGCCGGTTGGTTTATTATTTGAGTTGTATGCTGTTGGTTTTTAATTTTTATCCGTAAACAGGGACAAGTCGGCGAGTA
>JAIROD010000012.1 GCA_031257725.1 Planctomycetaceae bacterium
GCAAGTCGGCGAGTACGCCGACGCAATGTTTCGGCGAAACATTGCCTACCTTCCTCGACGGAATAGTTAAAAAAAATATTCCACTGATATATTACTAAAAAAAATATTCCACTGATATATTACAATAAATCACAGTTCAAGACCCTTTTGCAACACTCTCCACTTTCTATGAATCTATTAATCAATTGCCCTTACAGGGCGTTGATTTTTTGGGCAATCGCACCCGCCGCGATGCGGCGGGCTGGGATGTATTGCCCTTTCAGGGCGAAGGATTGATCGGCAACCTCTAATGGGAGTGGGGAGAACATCGCCCCCAAACGCCAAACGCTCCCAGAAAAAAATGTCTCGCAATTGAATGAGTTTCACAGTTTACATGGAACAACGTAAATTGTCAACAGGAATTTTTTTGTTGAAAGAATTTTTTATTTTTTAAAATACTCCACACTCTCATAATTCAATTTCTTATTTTCTGCCCATTAATTAATAAATTAATAGTTAACGACGGGGTTTACCCCGTGTTTTAGGGTTAAGTCGAACGACGCGGGGCAAGCCCACGCCGTTAACTTTCGGTAAATTCTGAATTATTAGAGATTCCCCAATGATGGAGGGGAACGTAATCTGCGGATAAAATAAAGTATCTATTCAGTAGAATGTATTATCAGGAAATATTCATCAGGTAGGCGACCTTTCACCGAAGGGTTTTCACCCACGGTTGCGTTGCCGATAGGCAACAGTGAATCAGATTCGATTGGGCAATTTGTGTTTCTGATTGGTTTGGAAACTGATTGCCGGCGGGAAATAGAGCCAAGTCGGCTATCGCCGTATGAGTAGAAACCGCTGGCGAGCGGTTGCCTACCATCGAATGACCAATCTACTGAATAATTACAAAAAAAAACGATGGGCGGGTATGCTTTGCAGTTTTGAGATGTTAAAATGACTTTCCGGTAAATCGGAAGTTTTGTTGCGGTACTCACAGTTGCCGTTTTGATTTTCGGTTTTGAAAATATTTCTGAAACTTTTTCAATCTTCACAATGTTATGACAAATTTATTATCACGTCGTTGTTTTTTGGGGATGACTGCTGCGGCGGTTACTTCGGCGGGTTTGCTTTCAGAGAACCGGTTTTCTGTATCGCAAAATTCTGCTTCAACCCAAACTCCATTTCCTTCGGAAATCTACAAGGCTCGGATTACTAACACCCCTACCGATGAGATTTGCGAAAAATGGAAAGCAGCCGGTTTTGCCGGAATGGAAGTTACCCAATGGAACGTTTCTCCCGCTGATGCACGGAAAAGTCGGCAACTTGTCGAAAAATACGATTTGCGAATCCATTCCGTGATGCGGGGTTGGGCAAATTTTAATGATCCGTCAAAGTATGAGGCTGATATTGAGTCGGTAAAAACTGCACTTCGTGCGGCTTCGGCTTACGGTGCGGATGCGATTTTACTGGTTCCATGCCGTGTTGGGGGCATGAAAATGCCGGAGGCGTGGGACTTTGATATTGATTTCGATCCTGAAACGTTAAAAGTCAAAACGGTTGTTGAAGGCGACAATGCTCCTTATGCGGATTACATAGCGGCTCAAAATCTTGCAACAGAATCATCAATTCGTGCGGTGGAATCGCTCATTCCGGTTGCCGCTCAGGAAGGAGTTCGTATTGCAATCGAAAATGTTTGGAACAATCTTTGGTGTACCCCGAAATTTTTTGCCGCATTTTGTAAATATTTTAATCATCCGTGGGTGGGTTGTTATTTTGATCTTGGCAATCACACCAAGTATGCCCGATGTGAAGAATGGATCAAGGAACTCGGCAATTCGATTGTCAAATTGCATATTAAAGGGTTCAAAGTCAAGGAAGTGAAAGGCAAACTTGGCGGCGGTCCCGGTGATTGGGTTCCTATCGATCAAGCGTCAATTGACTGGAAATTGGTACGAAAAACATTGTCCGATTTCCGCTACAATGGTTGGATGAGTATTGAGGAAAACGATTACAACGATACCCAATACAACGAAATCCTCGATAAAATCATTGCCGGTGAATAAATTTCGTAACTATTCGGCAGCGTTCCTTCTTCTTTATCATCAGGTCAATAATCAAGAGGTAGGCAACCGACCGCCGGGCGGTTGCGTCGGCGATAGCCGACTTGACCCTGTGTGCAGACGGAAATTAAAAACCAACCGCGTACAACTCGACTAATAAACCAACCGTTGCGAGTAACTGTCTATTTTAAACACGAAACACACTAAATTTCACGAAACACACTAAAAATTACATAAAAAATCCTTTTCGTGAAATTTCGTGTGTTTCGTGTTAAAAAAATTAAAACAAAATAGACAATTACCCGTTGCGACTGTGGGTGAAAACCCTTCGGCGAAAGGTCGCCTACCTGATGAATATTTCCTGATATACGTTACTGAATAGAGACATAACGTGTTCGTTCCTGCGGGACTCCGATTAGAACGGAACCATACATTTATGTTATGATAGACTACGAAAATGTTGTGCGGCGAGTTCGATTTCTTTGGGTTCTACAAGAATGATTGGCGATGTCGGCGGTAAATAATCAAGTAATGATGCTTCGACAGTTTCGTTGGGCAATATTCGAGTCAAATCAATTTTGTCCCTATTTTCCAATGACCGTTGTGTTGCAAGATCAAAACGGCGAATTGATTCAATTTCTTCATCGAAAAATTCAACCCGAACCGGTTGTTCCCAATCAGGAGCAAAAAGATCAAAAATCGAACCGCGAACCGCAAACTCTCCGGGTAAATCAACCGCCGACGTGTTATGATAACCGCTTTCAACAAGAAATCGGCGTAACTGTTCAGGATTAACCCGCTTGCCAACCTGAAGCGTTTGTGTCCGCTCGGCAAGAAGTTCTTTCGATGGAACCGGCTGTAACAAAGAGAGAATCGTCGCAACAACAATGGTCAGTGAAGAGGAATCGCCGGATAATTGTTTCAGTACCCGAATCCGTTGACCAAATAAATCATCCGCTAAAGCAAAAATATTGGTTTCAATTTCATTGTTTTTTATTTCGTTAATGGAATCACCGGCTGAAGTTAAATTTTCTAATGCCGGAAATATCAGGTTGGTTGCGGTTGGAATAAACAGTTCAAGATCATCCGCAATTTGTTCGGCTTGTTCCGTTACGGCAGTAATAATTAGAATCGGTCTATTTCCGGTTTGCCGAATCGCAGCAACCGCCAGCGCGCAAGCACTGCCATGAACGCCATCGACAGAAATCGACTTTCCCGACCAAAGTTCAGCAACCGCTCCGGCAAACGGAGCATAATTAAAAAGATGTTGCGAAAATGACGGTACACGGTTGAACATGGAATAATAGGAAATCTCTCTATACCGCAAACGGCATGATATTGGTTGTTTTTGTTTGATTCAATAGGTAGGCAACCTTTCGCCGAAAGGTTTTCACCTACGGTTGCGTTGCCGATAGGCAACAGTGAATCAGATTCGATTGGGCAATTTGTGTTTCTGACTGGTTTGGAAAACTGATTGCCGGCGGGAAACAGGGGCAAGTCGGCTATCGCCGACGCAACCGTGGGTGAAAACCCTTCGGCGAAAGGTTGCCTACCTTTTGATACACGATCTTGGGGAAGTTTGCAAATAAAACAACCAATTTCTACCCGTTGACAGTATAATAGACCTTTTCGCTAACTGAAGGTCTATTAACTATTACTATCAACAATTAACTAAATATACTGCCCTTTCAGGGCGTTGATAGTGTGTTACCGTTACCCGCCGCGTTGCGGCGGGCTAGCCTATGTTGCCCTTTCAGGGCGGAATATTACAGATTTTACGCCAATAGTATCATTTACGTCAATTTAATTGCGAAAATAAAATAGACGGTTACGTTTTTTTTCTGAAACTTCAACAATTTTTAGATTAAGGAGTATTATTTATGAGTACCAACAACCCAACGCAAGTACAGAATACGCTTGCTGAAATTAATCGAAACAGTAATTCCGGCAAGGGAATTGTTTTTGATCCCCAAACAGATGAACTAAAAACAATGAACCCTGCTGCAAACGCACCGCCGAATACGACAATGATTACGAGTATCGCAAAAGACGGATGGGCGTTAAATACGCCTGTTGTCTATGCTTACGAACAAGAAGTTACAGAATTTATAGAAAACGGTAATCCCTTGAAACGCGGTGCCGCTTTCGGATGGCAAGACGAAAATGTGTATCATGTTCATGTTGATTTTCCGAAAACTCCTTTTTCAGGAATACCGTGCATCGCAATTTTCGCCAAAGTCAGCAAGGAAGAATTTATTTCGGATAAAACAACTTTAGCCAATAAACTCGGAATAATCAATTCTTCCGATAACGGTTGTAACAAAACAATTTTTTATATCTTTTATTTTGACGGAAACACTGTTCAAAAAGCGGCTTTTTTAGTAACTGATAATTCGCTAACAGAGTGTTGTTTCCAATACGTTCCGCAAAAAAGTGAATTATTTTCACGTTCAAAAGGTCTTTTGGAAACAGACGTATTAGAAAAAAAGAACGTTACCGTAATCGGTTTAGGGAGTTTCGGATCAAATGTTACCATAGAATTGGCAAAGGCGGGAATTGGTCATTTTAAACTTTTTGATTTTGACCGGATTGAATTATCCAATATTAGCCGTCATATTTGCGGCACCAATGATTTGGGGCGTTACAAAACACATGCGATTCGCGATGCCATTCTGCAAAAGAATCCGTTTGCCGATGTCCAAACATTTGAGATAAACATCAATGAACATGAGGAATTACTGATTACTGAAATCAAAAATACAGATATTATTCTTTGCATGACCGATGAAAACCGCAGCCGCAGCAGAATAAATGCTTTAGCAATAAAATACCAAAAGAAAGCCATTTACGGACGTGCGGTAACAAGAGCCGAAGGCGGTGATGTTTTTCGTTACATTCCTGAAAAAACCAAACCTTGCTTTGCATGTTTGATAGGCAAGGGCTTATTTGATTTTCAGAAAGAAGAAATTTCAACAACAAAACAAGCGGATAGAGATTTACCGGCTTATACTAATGCCGAAGACAGAGATGCTCTTGTGCAAGCCGGTTTGTCGTCTGATATATTGCCGATTTGTAATTTGATTGTCAAACTAACTTTGGTTGAATTATCAAAAGGATTGAACTGCGGACTTACGAGTTTGGAGGAAGATTTGGTTGCCGATTATTATTTATGGGCTAACCGGAGGGAAAACAATTACAAAAATTTTCCGAAAATGGAATACAAAGCCAATCAACTTTCGATCTTACGCTGGTATGGAGTGAGAGTGGATAAAGACACTGATTGTCCGGCTTGTAATGAAGTAACTATTCAGTTGGGTTTTTAAAACGTAAAATACACGAAAATACTTTTAAATAAAAATTTCATTTAAAATCATTCGTCCTCTTTGTCCCTTTTGTGTAACTGTCTATTTATTTTTTACCACAGAGTACATGAAAAACACAGAGATTTTTTGCAACTTTTAACTTTTTCCGAAGTTTGCATGAAATTGTAAAATTCGGTACAACATTAGAAAAATAAGATGACCATAGATCTGCAAACCGGCGAAATCATTCGTGAACGAACACAAAATCAAAGAACGGAAAGATCAAACAGATCAAATCCGGTTGATCCTGATCGCTTTTGGGATTTTCTTTGTGCACCGATCATTGTTTTTTGGATTACTTTGAGTATCATTATTTATGTGTATCTATCTAGCGATTATCAGCCGCATAAAATTATTAGTCTTTTTGGAGAAACTTATGCGCAATCTGCTGAATCTCAGATTAGCGAAATAAGAAGCGGTTGGAATTTTAGTTGTCTTGTTGCGGTAGTTTCATTTGTTTCGTATTTAATAAGTGTTATCAAATTTGCAGTTGAAAGTAAACTTCTAAATCCATTGAAAGCAAATCGAGGATTATTGAATATTTTGATTAGAAACAAAGAAAACTATGTATTGTTCTTTTATGCATTGATTTTAATTATTGATTTTCGTTTTTTGTTTTTCTTTTTCCAAAACTGGATTTATAATGGCGAACCTAATATTTGGTTAAGATGGTGTATCGCTTTATTGCCGATAGCTCTTTCATTTTGCTTAATACTGGAAGCCTTTGGTCTTATCTCAAAAGCAATCAAGTAAGAAATTTTATAACTATTCACGTGTAAAAAGTAAACCTCAGATGCCAATGTTGAACGTAACCGTCTATTTTATTGTCGCAATTAAATTGACGTAAATTATACTATTGGCGTAAAATCTGTAATATTCCGCCCTGAAAGGGCAAGATAGGCTAGCCCGCCGCAACGCGGCGGGTAACGGTAACACGCCATCAACGCCCTGAAAGGGCAGCCTATTTAGTTAATTGTTGATAGTAATCGTTAATAGACCTTCAGTTAGCGAAAAGGTCTATTAACGATATTTTGCCCTTACAGGGCGTTGATCTCTTGGGGAATTGAACCCGCCGCGATGCGGCGGGCTAGCCTATATTGCCCTTTCAG
>JAIROD010000071.1 GCA_031257725.1 Planctomycetaceae bacterium
GTCGGCGATAGCCGACTTGCCCCTGTTTCCCGTCGGCAATCAGTTTCCAAACCAGTCGGAAACACAAATTGCCCAATCGAATCTGATTCACTGTTGCCTATCGGCAACGCAACCTTTCGGCGAAAGGTTGCCTACCTTTTGATACACGACCTTGGGGGAGATGCCAAATAAAACAACCAATTTCTACCCGTTGACAGTATATCAGTGGAATTTTTCGGAGATTGAAGTTTATTTTTTACCACCCCTAGCCCCTCCGAAGGAGGGGAATCATTCCCCCCCTTCGGAGGGGCTAGGGGTGGTCATTCGGAGGAAACGACTGAATAGTTAAAAAAAAAATATTTCACTGATATATTACAATAAATAAATAAATAAAAACAACAGCCCCGAACAGTAACGAGAGAGTTTTACATGGTAGGAAATTGTTCTTTACAGAGCAATAAAAGTAACTGTTTATTTTAATTTTCGTAAATTTGTTTACGAATGGAAATGACATGGTAGGTAACCTTTCGCCGAAAGGTTGCGCCGGTTGGTTTATTATTTGAGTTGTACGCTGTTGGTTTTTAATTTTTATCCGTCAACAGTGACAAATCGGCTAGTACGCTGACCGGTCTTTGCGGCGAAAGGCTTTCACCTACGGTCGGCTGCCTTGTAATTATTGACCTGTTGATAAGCAAGGATCGCTACGGAATAATTACAAATTGAAACAAAAAATATTTTCGTGTTATTTCGTGTGTTTCGTGTTAAAGAGGTTAAAACAAAAGAGACAGTTATCTTAAATTGTATAAATTGTAACGGTTGTGCAGATATGGAAAATTCAAAAGAGTAAACCGGTATCGTGTATATTGTTTGTCGTTTTGTGAATGTAAAATAATTTTACAAAAAATTACTTTTCAATGTCGCCAAGTAAAACGGTTTAACCATATTCCTTTTCGGAAAGAAAATGGTTTTCTTTTCCTAATCAATCACCCCTTACATAAGGAAAACGACAATGAACTTTCAAAAAACACTTTTGGTTTTGGGACTTGCCGTAATGTTGTCATTGGGATTGACAACAACTGTTTCGGCAATAGACCACTGGGGCAAGCCGTCGCCCCCCCATCATGCGTATTATCAACCGCATCACCAACTGCCGGTAACGCATGGACACAACGGTAAACATCACCACCATTACAAACCGTATTATCCGCAACATCACGGATATTACAACAAAAATTGCCGCTGCCCGTCTTGCCGCAAACACGGTTACGGCAATAAGTACGTACCAACAATTAAAATTGGAAATGTCTGGTTTTCGCTAGGTCACGATTACAAAAATTGGTGATTTGAAGTAAACATCAAACATCAGAGGACCTTTGAAAATTCCTTTTCAAAAACAGGAAGGGGTAAAATAAGATTTTACTGGATTTTTGTAATCGATTTTGTTTTACCCCAATTTGTATCCCGCAAAAACACAAAACGAATTTTAAAATAAGAATGAGTTAATTTATTAATAAACTCAAAACATGAATTTCACTGAAATATTACAAAAAATAAACTCAAAACTTTTTGTGTTTTGGGGGACTTTTTATAAAATAAGAAGGATAATTTAGATAATTTAATTTAAACATTCCTAAAATTGTTCCAAAAATATTCATTTTTTTGAAAGGGTAATATCCTATGTTTACTAAAAATATCGCCGCTTTTTGTATTGTTGTTGTCTTGTTTTATCAATCTATTGCTTTTGCGGAAGGTAAGATGAGGGTAATTGTACCACCGGTTCGAGAACCGCAATCATCAGAACTTCTCGACTGTTATTTATCACCCAATTGGGGTTCATCGGAAACGGAAATGAAGGATGAACCAATAATTGTACCCACACACACTGAAAAAGAAATTAGCAAGTCGAATCCCATTAATGCAATAAAACTACAGAACGGAAACGTTACCATTTCATTACCTGAACCACAAACAACAAGTGAACTCAAACCCGCTAAATTATTTGCATCACCAACGTTACGGGCATTGATTACATGGAATGGAAAAAGTGACGAAAACGGTGAAGAAATAATGATAGTTTCTTCGGATGAAATTTCTAAAACAGGTTTTGATGAGGCTGTTGTTGGCATTATTCCACTACCAGGGAAACCACTAGATATTAAACGTGTTGACGACAAGATATTTGAAAAGATACAACTCTTGTTACACCGGAAGTATGACCACAAAGGTGAAGCAGTAATCTATGGTCAAATTCCACAATATCCGGTTATTGCTGATTATTCAATTATCATTGCAAAATTTGAAAATATTGATCATTTTGCAGATGATGTAAACAGCTATATTCAAATTCAATACGATAAAGAACGTATCAATATTGAAGTTCAGCCTGAAGAGTTGAATGTGATCAAGAAATATTGGGATAAAGGTTTTAGATATTTCGCATTTGATCTGTCTTTATTGCTCAATAAAGTATCACGAAAATCTCCAATACTTTTTCGTTTTAAATCATCTTATGCTTATTATCCATTGGCCATTAATACCATCGGCGGGACAGGACGAGGTTATATTGATTTGATTGTAATGACCCCAGAAAAAATTAGGTTAACAAAAGATTTTGAACAAGAAGCAAAGACTAAAGAAACAACAATTCGAGTTGTAGGAAATAAATCAGTTAATGTTACAAAAGATGAACTACAAACTCTCGATCCGGACCTTTCCCAATTTTGGAGTGGAGACGAAAATGATTCAATAACTGTCTGTAGATTTGTATTTGCTATAAAAGATATAGGTGATTTCGATGCAGACTTCGTGGCAACACAAACAGAAAAACAAAAAAATGTTATAGATTCTGAACAAACAGCGGTCTTTCCCGAAAATAGCCAACTTCTTTTTGTTTTTGGTACAAATGAAAAAGATGTTTTACCAGTTGTGCAGACAAGTAAATAAACGCTGGGTCGCGCAGTTGATGCGGAGCGGACTTTTCGTGACACAAGAAACGATTGACATGCCAATGCGCCTAAGGCGGCGATTTGAGGATTCGGATGCGGTGCGCCG
>JAIROD010000151.1 GCA_031257725.1 Planctomycetaceae bacterium
ACCGGCGGAACAATAACCGGACTTGATTTTAGTACAAAATACTATTTTCGTATTTACGCCGTGAGTGATTCCGGTCAATCGGAAAAACCATCGTCCACAATTAACGTTACGACACCGCCGAAAGAACCGAAAAATCTTGTTCTCACAAACATTACCGATAAAACGATAACGCTAAAATGGGATGATGTTGACAATGAAACAGGTTACCGGATTGAAAAATATTACAACAACAAATGGACATCAGCCGGAACAACCAAAGCCAACGTTACGGAATATACGGTAAAATCTCTCAAAGCCTTAACCGATTATAAATTCCGAGTTATTGCTTTGAACAAATCAATAAAATCCGTATCAAGTAACGAGGTTGCCGTAACAACCCCGTATGCAATGACGACCACGATTACAAAATCCGGTTATGCCCTTACAAACGGTAATGATTTTGCGTTCATATTCACCGGCAAAACTCCGCAAGGTAATATCAAAACTATTCCCGCAACAGAAACATTTGAATACGAACTAATCATTTCCGCCTCCACCAAAACCGACAAAACCACCGGTGAATTACTTGACAATTTTTCACTCGGAACAATTACAGTAACACTTTCCCCCGACGGCAAAACCTACACCACCGAACCAATTTTATTCAGTAAATTAGCCGCCATTTCAAATTTAACAACATTAAAAACTGTCCAATTCCAATTAAAAGTAACCAACCCAATATCACCCTCAACATTCCAACAAGCCTCAACATTTTGTACCAAAGTTGCAAAATTAACTTTGCCGAAATGGTTTGTGATTTGAGGCGCAATCGGAGGACTCGCCTCAACATAATCTGCGATAATCTGCGTCAATCTGTGGATAAAATAAAAACAAAAAGAATAATCCACAGATTTTCGCAGATTATCACAGATTGTTGACGGCGGGGCAAGCCTGTGCCGTTGAGGTTCGTTCACAAAAGAATCACCGCAAAACTAAAACCATTCAAGAGAAAATGGAGTACAACACACGGTAACAACCGTCCGGTTCGATAATACAATAGACCAAGAATAATTGAAAAAATAAAAAGCGGTATTGGATCGGTGA
The DNA here is from genome assembly GCA_031257725.1 of Planctomycetaceae bacterium. GTDB lineage: Bacteria > Planctomycetota > Planctomycetia > Pirellulales > Thermoguttaceae > WRKP01. Next base: position 1,084 of record JAIROD010000151.1, read on the forward strand.
TTTGGTCTGGGAAAGTGTTGCGCAATACCAAATTGACGCTCAGAATTAACGGCGCTGATACAATAAATGTTCCCGCCGCAACCGATAAATCGTACAAAATCCGGTTTGTTCGGAATCCAAGTTCACAAACAGAAACACCGCGAATTGTTGTCAAATAAAAAATTCCAAAACAAAACAGCAATATATTGATTATTCCGATTCCCAACATGGAGTAAAATTGAATATCGACAGGTTGAACGGTTCGTTTTCCGGCGTGGGCGAGAGCAAAAAGAAAAGAAACAATAACAATGGAAAACAACCCATTGTTCAGTTTCTTCGTCAGCCAACCTTGAAAAACAAGACGAAACAAAAATTCTTCCGTCAACGGAGCGATCAAAACCCCGCTAAAAAAAGCAACCAATAAAATAATCGGTGATTTTTTTCCTTGTTCTAAGAGTTGTGAAAGCGGATGATCGGTTGTTGCTTGAACCGGTTGGTCGGAATGTTGTTGCCCGACAAAAATCGGTAACATGATGCCTGTTCCGACAGACATCATCGTCAACCAAAGAAAAAATAACAGAAATACGTCAAAACCATTCCAAAAAATCGGTTGACGTTTCCCGAAGTGTTCTAATTCTGTAGGTGATTCCATCGGCTATTCCGTAACGGTGAAAGTTTCATTTTCTGTCCCGCTGGGGACAATATAAAATTACCGCGCAAAGTTTCCAAAAAATCGTCCACAGATTAACGCAGATTGACACAGATTGTTAACGGCGGGGGTTACCCCGCGTTGGGTTAAGCCGAACAACGCGGGGTAAACCCCGCCGTTAACGATCAAACCAACAAAAACAACCTTAGTAACAACTAAAAAAAATGTCTCGTAAAATACTGAGAATAGTTTGCGGTAATGCTTGCGTCACATTTTTTCCACTCTCGACTATTCTGTTCTTTTACGAGACTTTTTAATTAATCGTTTTAATTAATCGTTAATCTATCAGTGAAATTCAGGAACGCGGACGAGATGTCCGCGTTCCTCTTGATTGTTGACCCAAACAATAATTAATCCCCCGTATTTATTCAGTGGAGTTTGTAATCGTCGTTTTAACCCAACCTTATTTTCAACCTGATTTTCTAACAAAAACAACCTTAGTAGCCATGGGAACAATAAAAACTAACCTTATTACCTTATTGTTCCTCTTTATTTAATAAGGTAATAAGGTTGGATGTTTTGATGATTTTTTGCTACTAAGGTTGTTTTTGTTAGAAAATCAGGTTGAAAATAAGGTTTGGTAAAAATGACGATTTCAAACTTCATTGATAGATGACAAGGTAACTGTCTATTTTAAACACGAAACACACTAAATTTCACGAAACACACTAAAAATTACATAAAATCCTTTTCGTGAAATTTCGTGTGTTTCGTGAAATTTCGTGTATTTTGTGTTTAAAATAGACAGTTACTTTTAACCGTCGGTAATAGTTGTCCCCAAACAACAAACGTGAGGAAACATCTGCGGTTTTCGTTTCGCACCAACTAAAACCGCCACACTTGTGTTGTAACAGAAAACGAAGTTCCGTTTTGCTCGGATTTCAACTCGACAAAAAACGCAATGTGTCCTGTTACCGGCTTTTTTACAGTAATCACTTCGTCTTGTACCGGTGATGATTCCCATTTTGACGATTGGAAATTTTTGGATTCAGAGACGGCAGTCCAAAGAATTTTTTTCGGTTCGGGAATTTCC
>JAIROD010000157.1 GCA_031257725.1 Planctomycetaceae bacterium
AAAGTTACGGACGAAATGAGAAATTTACTTACTAAATTTTGTCATAAATTCTCACAATCAGACAGACCCGCCTTTCCTGATTATTATGTACAAATTGAAAATGAAAAAAAATTGCAAGACGAAGAAACTTGGCAACGCTTAAGACATCAAATGAAAATCGAAAACCAAAAAAAAATACAGCAAGAATGGGAACAAAGCAAAGAAAAATGGGAACAAAGCAAAGAAGAATGGCTTAAACAGAAATCACTCACCTATCAACAAATGTTCAAACGATTGAAAAAACTTTATGAAGAATTTGAAGAACGACGTTTTAATAGCCATACTGTTTCTTGTTACACATATTCGCCGCCGTGTAAGTTCTTAGATAGATATCAACTGAAGGACTTTTTCCAAAAGGGATTATACTATTTACAAGTTATTGATAGTCCGGCAACATCCGAAGTTCTTCCATTGCTCAAAAAATATAAACGCACACTGGAAACCTTGCAATATTATGGATTGAACCTATCATTGAAGACCATCCAACTAAAAGAAGGTGACCTATTTTATCTCACGATAAAATTTTGTATAAATAATATCGTTTGTGAAACTCGTGAAGTTCCGTTGCCGCATCTCAAATATCTCAACGCAATGAAGGAATTGTTCCGCATTGGAATGTTTAATGGTTACACTTTCGATGAACGGAAAATTAGCGGTAGCGAAAAACGGGAAACTGCCAATAATTGGAATCTGGTGCGTGAATTTTTTAGTACGATTTCTAATGATAATATTTCCAGAATGTTTAGTAATTTGGATGAATTTTTAGGACAATAAAAAATGAAACGAATAAAACTTCCGCAAACAGCTGTTCTTGAAATGACGTATCGTTGCAATCACCGCTGTGTATTTTGTTCATGTGCATGGTTTGCAGGACGTTACGAGATATTGCCGGAGCTGGATATTTTACAATGGCGTACTGTGATAAATATGTTACGGGAACGTGGAGTAACAATAATGTCGTTTACCGGCGGTGAACCGTTACTTAAGGAGGGATTATTTGAAATCATGACACATGCTATTAAATCCGGTGTACACATACACCTGCTTTCCAATGGATGTGCAATGTCCGATGAAGTGTTACAATTTTGTAGTGTCCATCAGGTTCAATTGAGTATGAGTTTGCCGGGCTTAACAACATTTTCAGAGCATACGGACAGTAACACGCAAGTGGAAAATATTTTATCATGGTTCAAAAAGGCACATGAATTAGGAATTACAACAGTAGCCGGAATTACAGTAACAAAAAGAAATTTGCCTGAATTATTTGAAACGGCGGCGGAAGCGTTACTTGCCGGAGCGGATACGATTTTGCTCAACCGTTTTATGCCTGGAGGTCGAGGACTTTTTTATCGGAATTGGGAATTGAACCATTGGGAATTGCTGGAAATGTTGGAAACGGTTGAAGAAGTTTTGAAAATAGCTAATCGTTACGGAAGTGTAGGAACGGAATTACCACGTTGTCTGATTGATCCTTCAAAATATAAACATTTACGGACGAGTACGAATTGCAATGCGGCAACACATTTTTTTGCAGTTGATCCATCGGGTTATGTACGGGTTTGTAATCACTCAGAAGTTCGGCTTGTCCATTGGAAAGAATTGGACAAACTGATTGACCATGAATATTGGAAAATTTTTACGCAACGAAAATTTATCCCCTTAAGTTGTATGCATTGCGAATTGACCTTTTGTTGTGCAGGTGGTTGTCGTGAAGCAGCTCACATCGTTGGTGGACAAGTCGAATCGCCTGACCCCTTGTTGTTGATTGTGTAAGGGATCATTTGTTGTTTTGGGGTTGACGATTAAGGTTATTGCATGTTCCATAGCGTCCGTCTTCAGTGCTGTCTTTAAAATCGTCTTCAGAGGCGCAACTGGAAGGTTGCGAAAAAACATCCCGTTGCCCATCTATTTCCCATTTTTTGGGCGTTAATAATCGAAGGGAACGATAAAAAAATTCCGTCCCGTTAGGGACGACACTTGAAAGCGGTTAAGATGTTCAAGTGTCGTCCCATGCTGGACAGGATAGTTACAAAAATAAAAAAGATCATGCCCAATACTTAAAATGCACCCAATTCCTGAATAATATACTTACTCAAAAACAATTTGAACAATCACTCGATCAGATTTTTCAAAATGAAAAATTGCCGTTACCAAACATCATACCGCCGCCAACTGAACCAAAATAAAAATAAAAAAAAAGTTTATTGACCGCTTACAAATTTCCATAAACTTTAAATATTTAATATTGCGCTTCCAAAATTCCATTTTTTTTTACAATAATTATGACTTCCCCTGTTTTACATCAACCGGTTCATCTTGACGGTTTACGTCCTATTACTTTTCAACATCCGTCTGATCGTGCAATTCTTTCAAAATTGGAAGCGTTTCCGATTTTGCCGGATATTGTCGGAAAGGCGTTGGATGTTTATAAAGAACAATTAGAAATTGCATTAATTTCCAGTTCGTTTCATGTTACAGAAAAGTCGTTGCCGAAAATTTATGAAGTTTACCGTCTGGCGTGTAACACTTTGTGTGTCAATAATCCGCCGCCGCTTTATCTGACACATAATCCTGCTTATGACGCTTATACAATGGGCGTTGATCAGGCGTTTATTGTTGTTTCATCCGGTATGGCGGATGACTTTAATGACGATGAATTACTGTACATTTTAGGACATGAATTAGGACATTTTTTGTGCAAACATATTAAATATAAAACGTTTCTTTTTCTTTTAGCAGGAAATACCGTAACTTCTTTGCCCGGTATTGCTAAAATTATGGCAAATGTTACGTTTGCTCCGCTTTTGTATCTTTGGTCACGGCGTTCCGAATTTTCCTGCGACCGCGCCGGTTTGCTGGCGTGCCAATCGCTGGAAACAGCACATCGCGTTAATTTAAGATTAAGCGGTTGTTCCAAACGAATTTTCGATCAACTTTCCCCAAACGCTCTTTTAGATCAAACAAACGAATTTCGTAAACGTGTATCAAAAAATTGGATCAGCCATTTTTTCGCAACAGCAAACCAACTTTATTCAACTCATCCAAGAACAATTGAACGTTCTGTAGAGTTACAAGATTGGATTACCGAAGGCTGGTATGACGAAATTGTTAAAGGAACTCCACAATCTCGAACAAAATTAGCAGAAATTTTTTCCGGTGATCCGCAAACAATCGAACTAACACTTATTCTTACACGCAGTATTTCCACAATTTGTGTTCAGGAATTTCAATTGCCGCAGGAAACCGTTATGCCGATTATCCGAAAAATTTTGTATGAACAAGGAACACTCAAAGAAACGCCTTTAGAAAAAATATTGCGAATTGAATTGGTTATTGAAAAAATCAATTCAAATACGGTACATTACACATTGGTTTTTCTTATCAATAAACAAGGTACTGCTGTTCGGCAAAAATTCAACTTTCCAATGCCCGAAAATTGGGATGATGCACCGTCAAGTGTACGCAACGAATTTGTTAAAAAAAACGAAAACACCTTTGTACAACTCCTCTACTCCGTTTAATTTTTTAAAAACATTTACTTGAAAATTTTATCATTACTTTAATTTTGAAAGGATATTTATATGTTACCTATTTTACCCATTTTGATTGGATTGGGAATTTCATCTGTTGCGTTTATTTATTTTTGGAACAATATACGCGAGTTCTTGAATGGTACTTTTCGTAATTTTATTCAAGAACGCTTTGGTGTGGAATGGGGGAAACGTATCGGTACGTTTTTATCATGGCTTGACGACAAGGTTGTTGCTGCAAGACAGTCTGCAAAACAATTTGCCGTTTGGTTTAAGTCTCGTATCATGATCAAGACAACGTACACAAAAAATAATTCCAATCAGGCAATTTCCAAACGAGAAATTGTGGCAAAATTAGATAATGGAAAATTCATACAGAGAATAGAAGAACAAGTTATTTCGTATGATGATCTCCCGAATGAAATTCGCCGTGAGATGATTCGGCAGCAAACAACAGAAGCACAAATGAACGATAAAGAACTTATCGAAAAGAAAATTGAAAAACGCGCCAAAGAAGAAAATTTCACCGAACTGTTGACAATGAATTTTTAATTTCATTTCAGAAGGGAATAAAATAATGTTTCAAAAAATGATTACAATATTACCTGTTTTGTTTGGGACAATTCTGTTACTCGGATTTATTTCAAACGATTTTACACAAGGTAAGAACGCAACAAATTCCCATGATGCTGTTATTGCAGAGGTTGCGGATGCCTCGACAATATCGGCGGAGGATAAAAATAAAAAGAATTACTTTTGGTATATTGGCGGAATTGCTGTTGTTGTTGTGTTTATTGTTCCTGTTCTTTATTACTACTCTAAACGTCAGGATAGAAAAATGACAAAAATTTTTGAATCAACAATTATTGACGATATTGTTTCCGCTCTAAGTTCTGATATTTCGTCGGATAAAAATGAATTGCACAAAATAATTCTCAATTCGATTACAAACAATACACCATTACCGTTATCATTAAAAAATTTGTTACGTATTGAATATCAGTTGAAAAAAGAGAATCCTGATTTTGTCAGCCGTACCGTTGTTGTTGCGATTAATCGGGACAACGATATTGTTTTGAAAAAAATAACCCGTGAAATATCATGGGATGATTTACCGTGCAAAATCAGGCATTCCTTTATCACGGAACAAAAAGATACTTTATTTTATTCACTGTATTCCAGTAGCGAGGTAAATAATGGCACTACCCGGTCAACGAATTGAACGGGAGGAATCCCTTTTTGCAATGCCAAACGTTAAAACCAATAATTCCGTTACTTCGTCTAACGGCGAAAATCAAAACGAAAAGAAAAAAATACCGGAAAAAGAAAATACAGTTTCGTTTGTTCCGCGTAAACCGTTGTACACTTTTGATCAGGTTATTTTACCGGAATCGATTCGGTCACAGTTTCGGGTGTTGCGCAGCCGAATTGCCAATCATAAATTATTGTACGATGAATGGGAACTCGGAAAAATCGACCCGCAAGGAAAACATGTTGCGTTTAACCTCTACGGTGCGCCGGGAACAGGAAAAACAATGTGTGTTGAAGCAATTGCATCTGAATTGGATAAAATGGTGATTGATATTAGTTACGCAGAAATTGAATCAAAATATGTCGGCGATACCGGAAAAAATATTACGGCGGCATTCAAAGCGGCAAGCGAAAGCGGGGCGTTACTTTTTTTCGACGAAGCGGATTCAATTCTGGGCCGCCGTATGACGAATGTTACGCAAGCCGCCGATCACGGTGTTAATGTTGCACGTGCGGTGATGTTGAAACAATTAGACGGTTTTGAAGGAATTGTTGCGTTTGCAACCAATCTTTCAAAAAATTTCGATAACGCTTTTGTCCGCCGAATTTCGCAACATATTGAAATTCCGTTACCGGATACCGATGGGCGGCGGACACTTTGGGAAAAAATGATTTCGTTAAAAGTGCCGGGACGTGAAAATCTCGATTGGAACCAATTGGTTCAGGAATCGGCTGGATTTTCCGGCGGCGATATTAAAAATGCCGTTGTCAACGGGCTTGCCAATACCGCAAGTTTACCAGAAAATCAGCGAACCGCAACAACAGAAGTTTTTGTTGCCGAAATAAACCATATTCATAACGCGAAACAAAATGTTGGTACGGCTCCGGTCATTAAAATCAAAGAAGAAATTCTGGACGAAATACCGGAAGATAACAAGTAAACTGCAACCCTTATTATTTTTGTTTTTACAATGACTAATCGATATAAAAAGTACGAAAAAAACTATTCCGAAGAATCTTTTTGGCAAAAGATCAACGGAGTTGTACATAAATTAGGAAGAAAATCTCTTGAGGAAGTGTTAATCTTATATTATACGCTTTTATCTTCTCAAACGCCTCTCCATGTAAAAGCGGTAATTATTGGTGCATTGGGTTATTTTATCTGTCCAATAGATGTTATACCTGATGTTTTACCTATTATCGGTTATACAGATGACGCTGCTGTTATCGCAACAACAATAAAAATAGTTGCCAAGGCGATGGTCAATCATTGTGAAATAGAAGAGTTTAGAGAAAAAGCCCAAAAAACAATTAAAAAACTTTTGGGATAGAAATTTTGTGCAATTTTATTTGCTTTACAAATATTAACAAGAAATCGTTACAATGTATGATTCACTTTTTAAACTCGCATTGGGTATTGGCGGCGCGATCATTGCCTATTTTGCAGCAGATAGTATCATTACCGGATTAACTGGTAAACATATTCATCAACACGTGTATGATTGTTTACAATCATGGTTTCCTGAATTTAACAAAGCTATTGCTGATTGGTGTCAAGCAACTGCTGAATGGGTTCAGGTGAATCTTCAGTTAATTGATGATGACTTCCGTGTAGGAGGAAGGAAAATTTTACGGGCAATTGGTGTGTTAAAAAAACAACCGCAAAACCCGGTAAATATTACAGAAACGTACCTTACACCCGAACAACTCGGTGAATTAGGATTTGACCTTTCCACTCAAGAACTGGTGTATGTCTATTAAGACGATTACCAACCAAAATTGTTGAAACATTAACATTAAACTTTACACCACTTCAAATAATTGTTTCATTGTAACCCTTTAACCAAATTTCAAAATTATGCCATCTATTACGACAACACTTATCACTCTCGTACTTAGTACATTAGGAGTTTCGGCTGCCAAGTTTTTGTTGGAAATTCTCTTCTTATTTTTAGCCGGTCAATTTTGCATTTGGATTGCAATGCGTTACGGTGAAAAAATTGCTGAAGAATTTGGAAAATTTCTTGATTGGCTCAACCGTAAAATAGTTTCAATTGGTGCAACGGTTATTAAAAAAATGGTTAAAATGTTTAAGTCGTTTGTTCTTGGAATGAAAGCAACCTATGAGAAAAAAAGTACGAATACTGTCGAATGTACACGTGAAATCTATACCGATATCGGGAACAACCAAGTAGAGAAAACAATTGAAACAACAATTATTCCCTGGGATGATGTTCCCAAAGAAATCCGAAACAAAATGATAGAACAACAGGTCTCACAATCTATTTTGGATGAAAAACAATTTGTTCTCGATCTTACTAAAAAACGTGCGGAAGAAGAAAAGATGCCGGAAATAATGGAAATGCTTGTTTAAGTGTAGTATCATTCTCAACCGTTTTTGATAATTTTTTTGAGACAATAATTTTATGCCGGATCATTCTTCGTATCTTGAACGTATTGAATACCGTTGTGCGCTTGTTGCAGAGAAGGTTTATGAATTGAGTGATCTCGCTGACTTAGGAATTCCAGCCGCTTCGCCGGAACAAATTCATAACGTTTTTGGAAGTTCTGAAATAGTGTTTCACGACGACAACGGTTTTCACGCGAAACTTTATTATGATTTACGTTCCGGTCAATTTATTCTCGGTTTCGGCGGAACAAATTTTGATAACGTTAACGATTGGATTACCAATTTCAATCAGTTTTTCGGACAACAATCCGATTATTACATTCAAGGTTTGGAACTCGTCAATAAAATACGCAACAATTATATTGATAGAGTAATTGTTACCGGACATTCACTTGGCGGCGGAATTGCTTCTGTTGCCGCGATTGCCGGAAAATTGCATGGTTACGTTTTTAATCCGCCCGCCATTCACCTGAAAACACTCGAACTATTCGATCATTTAAATCTTACTTCCGCTGAAAATAGAATTAAACGTTTTGTTGTTGCCGGTGAAATTCTTGATCTCATTAACAAAACAGTTAGTAGGCAGCATCGCCGAATCGGTACAAAAATTCAACTTTACGGCAGTTGGGGAATTCCGGTTTTCAGCGGTTTTATCGGACGGCAATTAACCAGAATGATCATTCCCAATCCAATTGTTGTACTTGCCGGCACCGTCGGACTTCCGTTATTGCAAAAAAGTATCAATTTACACCGTATGGAGGAAGTTTTTATCGGTTTAAAGAAATATCTTCTACTTTAAAATTCGTTTTCATGTTTTATAATTATTTTGTGGACATTTCGTTCTAATCGCAAAAGTCGCCAAGATAATGCAATGTTTTTTCCTTACAATACCGACGCACCGATTTATTATTTTCCGATTATTACAATTTGTATGATCGCGGTGAATATTTTTGCTTTCGGTTACGAGTTGGCTTATCCGGAACAAATTGAACCGTTCACGCTTGAAGTAGGTAACGGTATTCATCCTCTCCAGTGGTTGACAAGCAATTTTTTACACGCCGATCTCATGCACTTGCTAGGTAACATGTTGTCGTTTTGGGCGTTTGGGTTGGTTGTTGAAGGAAAATTAGGTCTGATTAAAACTTTATGCGTCTATTTGGGAATCGGCGTCATCTATGGCGTAGTCGTTCAAATTCTTATGCTCGGCGCGGAACCGGGACATTGCTTGGGAGCATCGGCTATCATTTTTGGAATGATGGCAATGTGTCTGATTTGGGCACCGGAAAATTCAATGGATTGTGTGTTGCTCATTTTTGTTCGTCCGTTTTTCTTTGATGTCCGTATCAAAACTTTAGTCGGTCTTTTTCTGGGACTTCAGATTCTTGTCTTAATTTTGACCGGCGGTCAATTGTCCAGTGAATTTCTCCACACGGTTGGAGCGGTTGTAGGTTTTGTTGCAGGAATTTTGTTACTAAAATCAGGTCAGGTCGATTGTGAACATTGGGACATTTTTTCCGTTTGGGCTGGACGCCATCAAATGACCGACACCGAACGGAAAAAACGCGACAAAGAAACTCCTAAAACAAAACAGCAAATAATAGAGCAAATAAATAAACGTCAAAATATGTTAGTAGAAGGAATCCGTTCCGCAATCCAAGATGGAACACCTTTACCCGCATACATTATTGCCCAAAAAATAATCAAAGAGTTTCCCAACATGAATGTTCCCGAATCGGATTTATTACCGCTGATCCGGTTATTGCTTGAAAAAGAACTTTGGGCGGAAGCCGTCACCATGATGCAAGAATATCTGAAACATTATACGGAAAAAGCCGCCGTGATTCGCCTGAGTCTTGCCCATATTCTTGTTAAAATGAATAAACCGCGTACCGCTATTAAGGTTCTGGTAAAGATTGATTTCTCACTTCTTGATCATTCGCAACGTAAATCTTTCCATTCGCTCATAGAATTGGCTCAAAGAACCGCTCGCACATTGGAGCAACAAGGTGTTTATGAATTGGTCGAAGATTGGTGATCTGTCTGCGGTTGCGGTTATACCGTAACTGTCTATTTTAATTTTTATTAGTCCTGCAAGGACGACACTTTATTAACCGTATGCTTTAGCATACGGATAGGGCAAACACACCACAAAGTCCCGCAGGGACGACACTTTATTGG
>JAIROD010000224.1 GCA_031257725.1 Planctomycetaceae bacterium
CCAATCAATCCGCGTTCCGCATCAAGGTGATGCGGCGGAACTTTTTCCAACACCGAAAGATCAACCGGCGCAGAAAAATTCGGCTTACGGGGAAACTTCTTCGATTTTTTCTCAGAAACATCAGACACGTGTTTTAGCTAATAGTTAATAGTCAATAGTTAATTGTTAATATACCGCAAACGGTATGATATTGGTTGTTTTGTTTGATTCAAGAGGTAGGCGACCGTAGGTGAAAACCGTAGGTGAAAACCGTAGGTGAAAACCTTTTGCCAAAAGGTTTTCATTAATTACAACGGCAGGCAAAACAGAATGTCGATAGGAATATGTTGAAACCAGCGATAAGAGGGAATTATGGAAAAAACGTAATATATCAGTGGAATATTTTTTTTAACTATTCAGTCGTTTCCTCCGAATGACCACCCTAGCCCCTCCGAAGGTGGGGAATTATTCCCCTCCTTCGGAGGGGCTAGGGGTGGTAAAAAATAAACTTCAATCTCCGAAAAATTCCACTGATATATTACGAAAAAACATGGTATGGGCATCCCTCATAATTCAATTTTTTATTTTCAACCAATTAATTAATAAATTAATAGTTAATAGTTAACGACGGGGTTCACTCCGTGTTTGGAAGTTAACGCTAACAACGCGGGGCAAGCCCACGCCGTTAACGTTCGGTCAATTCTGAATGATGAGAGATGCTGGGGTTGTCCGAAAAAATGAACCGCTCATCAAATTCAATTCGTCAAACGTAAAATGCACGACGGAACAGTTACAATGATGTGATGAAAAAAGGGGTTAATCACTTAACAGTGGAATTGTATAGACCATTGGTTGTCCGACAGGTTGGACGGTGCCGACCGGACGGGCGCGGACGGTCATTTCGGTTACGCCGTTTGCGATCAATTCACGTCCGCGACGAATAAGATAAACATGTTCCAACCGCCCCAAACCACTCCGAACCGTTGTTTCACGCATCGGACGATCCGGAACAATAAGTTGACAGGAATAAGTGTACACATTTTCCGTGTCATTCACAAAAGTTTGAGTTACTTCAAGGTCTCCGTTTTGGTTTAATTGAGACGAAAATTCCATGTACACCTCGCGGTTACCGATCTGAATTTCATCATATACACTAAATTCCTGCGGATCAGGTCCCTGCGTTTTCACATTGATTTGAATTGGACGCCGATCAGTGTTGGCGCGGGCGGTGAGAGAAAGATTGAACGTTCCATTGCCTACCGCTCCAACATCCAACGCCAATGTCTGAGTCGGCGGATCAATAATCCAATGCCCCGGTCTCGGACTAACCGGTGAAATCTGGACGGCAACCGGAAATTCCGTACCGTTTTTCACTGAAAACGGAATCGGATTTTTTTGGTTAATCACCGACGGAATTTCTTTAACCCCAAGTTGAATCCCCAAACGTAAACGTACAATACCGGAATGAATATTAGTCACAAAAACAGGCGTTGATGTTACCGGAATAATTTGTTCACGCCCTTGCTGCTCCGGCGGAAAACGTTTGCCCCACACGTTAAGAATTTCCGGTTCCGTTCCAAGATAAAGAGTTTCCCGAATCGGTTTTTCCGAAGAAGCACGGTCATTCCAAACAACCATCACCGCTTTGCCGCCGCCAAGATCAAAATTGTAATTCCGACTCTGATTCGGTAACGAAATACTTCCAAGAAATGACCGTCCCGAAATCTGTGCCGCCGTAATTCGCCAAGGTAAAAAAAGTTCGCCCGGCGTAACATTTGACCGTAACACTCCGGTTTGATTGTCCAACGGTCGTGACAAAAATAACGCTTCCGCATTGATTTTTCCCATCACCATGCGGCGAACAAGATCATTAATCCGATCTTCCAATAAATAATCCTGTTCGGAAAGCGGTTTGAGCGACACAAAACGGCGAATCCGACTTCCTTCCGTTCCGGCAAGATATTGTGCAAAATCATCTGACGAGAGTGATTCCGATGAAGTCAACGCGACAAATTCATTGACGGAACGTAACGCAGTGGTTGTGTTGGGCGTACTGAACCGTTCCGGCAACGCCTGCTCCCAACTCCACGCAAATCCCACTCCAAACCCTAAATCGTTACGATCAAAAGAACGGCGTAATTCTTCAAAATGTTGCGCAAAACCGGGAATTTCCGTAATACTTAAATCGTCATCGCTTGTCCATTGCCAATCTTTAACCAACAGAGCCAGATTGTGAAGAGTCGGTTGAAGCGGATCCGACCAGATACTCGGCGCAAGCGAAAAAACCGAAGCGGCATTGACCGGTCCGAATTGGATTTTGCTACGAATTTCATCCGGAACCGGATGAAGCAAACCAACAACCTGAACACGGCGACGTGATAAAACATCGCAAAGTTCATTGAGCATCCGGTATTGTTTTTCGTTACCACTTGGAAACCATGCCGGAATTTTGAGTTTCGAAATTCCTGATTGTGTTAAAATCGGTAAACGGCGATTGATTTCCTCCAACGTCCAGCCGTCAAGATTCCAACCAAAATCACCGCCCGAAATAAATGAACCGGACGACGTAACAACAAAAGTCAACGGCTCGGCATCGTCGAGCGGATCCTCGAAAAAAACGCCGTCCGGTAATTTGAGATTTTTAATAAAAGATTCCGGTGTTGAAACGCGAACCCGATAAAAACCGGGTGAAAGAATCGGCAATCCGCGCCAAATTGCCGTTCCCTGAAAAACATTGAATTTGTCTTTTTCCGCAACAACAAATTGTGAAGCGGGTTTACTGCCGACCATCAGTTCAATATCCCGCTTGGCAATCACACGTCCAAACGGATCTTCCAGAACAAAAGACGCTGTATGTTGTGCCGGATCAATCCCCTGAATCCGGCAACCAACGTCAATATTACGCGGATGAAAAAAAAGATGATTTTCGTTTGGCATTGACAACGAAACGGAAGGACTTTCACGAATTTCGACATTAGTAAAATCAACTCTGGCTCCGTAATCTTGACGACCCGACGGAATAACAAGAAGTCCCACCGCCACCGACTGAATCCCCGACGCATCCGCAATAATAGGACCAATTTCAAGCCGCCGCCAACCATTTGTGTTGCGAATTTTCTCCGAAGCAATCGTTTGAAGCGGTTCAGCGGTTTTTTCTCCATAAAATGCCAGAAGGATAAAAATATCGTCATGAACAAAATTGACCGCATCAACATAAGCGGAAACAATATAACTCATTCCCTGTCTGATAGGAATTTTCGGTGAAAAAACCGCAGCGCCTCCGCCTTCGACATTCATTCGGAGAGAATGGTTACCGAAATTATTGTTATTTTCAACAATAGAGATTTCGAGATATTCAGGAAACAAAATTCCTTGATCAATTCCGCTTTTGCGCGTCCAATAGTCGGGCCAACCGTCTTCATTTTCGGCATCGCTGCTGCGGTCAAAAAGGCAACGAAAAATCAAACCGCCGGATGGTGTTTGCCGTGCGATTTGACCCGGCAACAACGATGCGGACGGCGCGGAATAAACCATTCCGGTCAAAATAAAAATCGTACCAATAAAGAGAAAAGAAAATCGATAAAAATTCATCTGTAATGGGGAACGTTTTCCGTTTGTGGGTGACGGTTAATGGTAATGGTCTGAACGATGATTTTAATGATTGAATGAAGACTACGACTAAGAAAATCATCGTCGATCACAAAATCAAATATAAGGGAACCTCTAATAATTCAGAATTTACCGAAAGTTAACGGCGTGGGCTTGCCCCGCGTTGTTCAACTTAACCTTAAAACACGGGGTAAACCCCGCCGTTA
>JAIROD010000356.1 GCA_031257725.1 Planctomycetaceae bacterium
TTCCACCGCTTGCGCCGTCGGTTGTCAACGGTTTCATCAATTTTGGCAACTAATTTTGATTGGCAAAGCCAGGACTTGAATTTGTTTCGCTGTGGTCTTCGTCAATCGGCGTGTAATCATGTAACGGGTCGGTAATTGTTCCTTCACCGCCGGGACTTCCGCCACCGCCATAAGTTTCATGTCGGTAATATTCACCGCTCACGGTTTTCGTAGAATGTCTTGAATTATCAAGATAATTTTCCGGTGTTAGTGTATCAGTTAAACTTGAACGGCTTGCATCAAAAGAATAAGTGTTGGAGGTTTTATCGTCCAATTTGCTTTGGGTATTTTGATCTATGTAAGTGGAAGAATAACCGCTCCAACTGCCCTGACTGTAATTGTATTCTTTATCCAAACTTTCATTATCGTTGGATGTCCGGTCAATTTCACCGCTACCTTTTATGGTTTCATCAAATGATTCCTTGGAACGAATTCCGGTTTGGTCAATGGTGTACGAATAATTTAAGTTTGCGGAATAATCTTCGTGTTGTGTAAATTTCTTGTTCCAATCCGAACTTTCGTTCTCATCCCAATTTTCACTCACCGACCAACCGCCATAACCATTACTCATCCAACCAATATAATATCCATTTTCCGAATCATATTCTGTTTCGGAAAAAGTATAAAACCAGTCAATTAATGTTAATTTTTCAATACTAATCATCAAAGGAAAACAGATATAATTTCACCTGATTGTCAAAGATCAATTTACAGTTATAATACGTATTCAATATAATTTTTGAACAATTTTGTCGCTTTTTGATTATGATCGAAGCAGTAATTTACTTCATTTCTGCTTGCACTTCAAAAAAATCGCCCTCAATCCTATTATCGTATCGGTAATTTTAGAGTATTTCAAAGTTGGCTATAATAGCATCAGTTTTAGATTAAGGTTTATAATGGCGGGAGCCTTGAGTAGTGAAGTATTCATTTTTTTGAATATTGAAATTTCCGTTTGACTTGTTTTCATTCGTCCTTCCATTTCCTCCTTTATGAAAGGTCTCCCCCATGTCCGTTATTAGAACGTATCGTAGTATTTTGGTCAATCAGGTTGATGTGGATCAAATAGTTTCTTCCCATGTTGGTCATTCAGTTCATGTTGGTATTGATGTTGGTAAGAGATTTTTGTATGTAGTTCTTCGTTGGTCTGGCGGCTCGCCGCATCCTTCGGCACTGCATTTCGATGCCCCTTGGAAAGTAACTGTCTATTTTAATTTTTATTAGTCCTGCAAGGACGACACTTTATTGGATCAATGTATTCGATTACTGTTTGGAAATTTTTAATTGTCTGAACGAAGAGTTTTAAAATCACCATAGTCACCTCAATCATCGTTCGGACAACATTTTAAAAGTGTCGTCCCTGCGGGATTAGACAATAGAATCATTCAAACCAAATGCAATTGGTACATGAATGATGAGAAAACGGATTGATTATAAAATAGACCGTTACCTACGGTCGCCTACCCCCCCAAATTCCGAAATAATCAGTAAATTAAATCTTCTTTTACGGTAACGTCATTGTTTCACCACCGTCACGGCTTGCGAGACTCATCAGAATACTTGTTGAAACTGTTTCGCTTACGAACCGAACGGAACCATCACAAAAAACAAAATTCGCCCCGCCGGAATGGTTGCTGCCGAAACCGGAAATACCGTGACCAGCCATTTGTCCGCGAACATCTGCTGTAACAGATTCAAACGATGGAGGACTTGTACTTGTGTTCCAAAAATTCTGCGTAATTGGTGATGGGTCTCGTTTTCCGATATTAATGGGCCAATTTTGGGCAACCCCCTTCGCACTGCCCAATGCCGCAATATCACCGGTATTGGCAGGATCAGCAGCCGTACCTCGAACCCAATTATAATGGGCGGCATATTCGTCCCAAGAAATTTCACCAATAAGAAACGTGTTTGATGTCCCATCAGTAACGGCACTCATTGGAACATGACCGCCAATGATAATCGCTCCTGTATTGGCAAACGGACCTAATGCCATACTAATCGGTCCAAATGAAGCGGAAAAATCCGTTTGTTGCGGATCGGTATTGTATTGTGTATGTGTTACGGGATTTTCGCCAAGTGCGCCGGCAATACCGTAATAATGAGAGGCATATCTCGTCTCATCACCAATATCAACATTTTTTTTCGAACAACTCGGACAAAGAAACAGGGATACTGAATTTGTTGATAATTTTTCGATTTCCTCAAACAAATCCATCGCACTTGCGCCGGGTGTTAAGGAAATAGATGTAACCATTTCCCGAATGGCGGTTTGTTCGACAAACGGTAGAATCCGCACCCGAAAACTAGCCATTTTGTCACCCCACACTTTATCAGCAGGGGGAGTTGACAGTCTATCGTAACTGTCAAAAAAACTTTCCGGCGGAAATTCGCCGGTGGTATCGTGGTAATTATGTACGGCGATACCGAATTGTTTTAGGTTGTTTGTGCAGGACATACGTCGTGCGGCTTCGCGGGCAGCCTGAACTGCGGGCAAGAGCAATGCAATCAATACTCCAATGATCGCAATCACCACCAATAATTCAACAAGTGTAAATGCTTTTTTCATCGTTAAATTTTGTAATTAATAAGGGTTAATAGTTAATAGTGT
>JAIROD010000379.1 GCA_031257725.1 Planctomycetaceae bacterium
ACTTCAGGCAACACCAACCACTCCTCCCAATCTCAAACGACAAAAGAATGTTTTTTCGTCTCTTCACACTTGGCTGTAAAGTTAATCAATACGAAACGGAATATGTTCGTACCGGTTTATTGCGGCTTGGTTATATAGAATCCGGTCCGGGTGATGCTGCCGATCTTGTTGTAGTCAATACCTGTACGGTAACAGCGGAAAGTGAAATGAAGGGGCGGAAGGCAATCCGTAAACTGATTCGTGAAAACCCAAACGCAGAAATTGTTGTTATGGGATGTTCCGCAACTCATAACAGTCAACCGCTTCTGGAAATTAAAGGCGTTTCAAAAATTATTTCAGAGAAACGGGATGTTCCTGAATTTTTAAGAAGTCTTGGTCTGACTGAATTACCAAACGGGATTCAATCTTTCGGTGAACGTCATCGGGCTTATGTCAAAGTTCAAGATGGTTGTCGGGTCGGTTGTTCGTATTGCATCATTCCAAAAGTACGCTCAACCCTGCAAAGCCGTCCCGAAAACAAGGTCATTGAAGAAATTCAAACCCTGGCACAAAACGGTTATCGTGAAATTGTTTTAACGGGAATTCATCTTGGACATTACGGAACGGATGTCGAAAATAGTAATAAAAATCTGGCAACATTGGTTCGGCGTATCGCGGCAATGGATGAACCGTTCAGGCTTCGGATCTCAAGTCTTGAAGCGGTTGAAGTTTCTGAGGAATTAATTGATCTGATGCTTCAAAATCCGCAACGAATTTGTCCGCATCTGCATCTTTCCATGCAAAGCGGCAGTGATGCGGTGTTGCGCCGAATGCGGAGACGTTGGCTTTCCGAACCGTTTATCCGGCGTTGTGAAGAAATCGTTGCGCGTTTTGATCATCTTGCCTTGACCACCGATATTATCGTTGGTTTTCCGGGTGAAACGGACGAACAATTTGCAGAAACGTGCCGTGTTGTTGAACGGTTACAGTTTTCAAAGATTCATATTTTCCGTTTCAGTCCGCGCAAAGGAACGGACGCTGCCGCTTTTTCCAATCCGGTTCCGCCGCCCATCCAACGCCTGCGAGCATCGCAGCTTGCGGAAATTGCCAAACGGTTACGAATTAATTATGCATCCTCGTTGGCGGGAACAACTCTTTCCGTTTTACTTGAAACAGTTCATGGCGGAACCGCTGATCGTTATTTGGAGGTACGGTTTCAAAAAACGCTTGATCCGGCAACACTGGGACAAATCAGAAATGTTCGGATTACTCACGCACGCGGTGAAACATTATTTTGCGATGAAAATAACAGTTGAAACATTGAGCGGGTAACGGTTTCTTATTAAATATGAACTTCGATAATATCCTGATCGTTTAAGACATAATCGCCTTTGACCACCGTTCCATCGTGAACAGCGGAACCCCAGACTTTTCCGAATTTCAAATTTGTTGCGTAATCTTTGTGAATCAACTCCGCAAGATCAAGCAATGTTTCGCCGCACCGTAACGTAAACGGTTTATCACGGTCCGGTTCTTTCTTTTTCGGGTCTTTTGTGTAAATCCGAATCACGTCCAGCGATTCGTAGATAGCGTTGCGTAACGGTTCAAGCGTTTCGGGATTGTTTGCCGAAATTTTAAATTCCCGAAACGGCAACGAATACATCTCATGGAATAATTCAAGCCGATCAGCCGCTTCCGGTTCATCAATCTTATTAGCAACAAAAAATGTTTGCGTGAACGATAATCCGACATCTTCTTCGTCCAGACTTGATTCCGAAGCCAATCGTGTTTTTGTTGACGCGAGTTTGTCGAGAACTTCTTTACATTGTTCCATTCCGTTGTCGTCGCCCAGATCAATCATCAACAACGCCAGATCGGCACTCCGTAACAAACCGACAATATAAGGTTCCAGATAATCCGAAGTGATTGGCGGAGTGTCAATTAGTTGTACGAAAACATCGTTCCATGCCATCATTCCGGGTTGCGGTTGTTTTGTGGTGAAGGGATAGACGGCGATTTCCGGAGCGGCGCGGGTGAGCGATGCGAGTAATTGACTTTTACCGGCGTTGGGACCGCCAATAATCACCGCAGTGCCGGCACCCTGACGCGGAATCCGAAACGACCTTCCGGCACCGCCTTTTTTGCCGCCGGAACGTTGTTGCTCCATCTCTTTTCGCAGTTGCGACATCTGCGTTTTGAGTTTTGCCTGAAGATGATCCGTTCCTTTATGTTTCGGCATCTCGGCATACATCACCTGAAGCCATTTCAGCTCTTCTTCAGGTGTTTCCGCCCGACGATAGTTGTCCTCCGCTTTCTTGTATTGTTGTGTCAGATTAGCCGGCATAATGAAAAATTTGTGGTGTGAGGTTTGAGAGGGGCGGTTTGGAATTTGTGACGCAAATGATCAACAACATTGGGGATCATAATTCCGCTTGCGGCACAAACCACAAATCCCAAACCACGAATCACACGCTAAGTATATCTCACTTCATTAAAACCGGCAATAGATTTTGTCGAAAACACAAATTGGATTTAAAAATCATCATTGTTTCATTCATCCCATTCGTCCCTTTTGTCCCTACCGTCCCTTACCCCAATTTTAGAGACTTTAAGGACATTAGGGACCAAAAGAACAAATGGAATAAATGAGACCAATTGGGATCAATAATCAGTGATTAAAAACGAATTTTTAGCGGTTCCTTATTCCCTAATGGTGGTGTTGACCTAAGACGGGTATTGCCAAAAGATCATGCAATCGGTATAGTAATTGATTATTTGATAAAATGTAACGATACTTTCGATAACCGTCAATTTGAATTTTTTGTTTTAACCGTTAACAAATTTAATTTATTATGACCTGTCTTTGTTGTGGAATTTTATTTGCTGATATTGCCTGCTACCCGATTAGTCATCTTCCAGAGGAAGGCGAACTTGTTACAACGGACAAGATAGAATTAAATCTTGGCGGTTGTGCATCGAATGTGGCGTTTGATTTAGCACGGTTGGGTGTTCCAGTTACGCTGGCGGGCGGAGTCGGCGATGACGCATTGAGTGAGTTTATTGTTCATGCGGCATCGGTTCCGGGTATTGAAACCAAATTTTTACAACAGTTTCCCGGACACTGTCCCGGAACCGCAATGCATATTAATGTTTACGATCAGGATCGGCGGTTTATTTGTACGACAGGAGCAAACGATTTGTTTGTTTTCAATGACGATCTTTTACGTTACGTCAAAGAGAGTCAATCTTCCGCCCGAAAAATTTTATATCTTGGCGGTTTTTTCATGCTTCGTGGTTTGGAAAATGAGCGCACGGTGGAATTTCTGGACACCGCGCGGAAACATGGTTGGACGACAGTTCTTGATGTTGTTCTCAACGGGCATCGTCCTTATTGGGAAATTTTGGAACCGATTTTACCTTACACCGATATTTTCATGCCCAACGAACACGAAGGTGAAAAGATTACGGATTATCGTGATCCTTACGATCAGGCGAAAATGTTTCTTGACGCGGGAGCCGGTACGGTTCTTATTACGCAAGGTGAAGGCGGGACGCTTTGTTTTGGTGTTGAAGAACAATTTCGTGCAGGAATTTATCCGACGAATTATGTTAGCGGTTCAGGTGCGGGCGACGCTTTTTGTGCCGGTTTGATTGCGGCTTTGCTCGAAGGGATTAATTTTCGCGACGCGTTATGTTGGGGCAGTGCGGTTGGCGCAAGTAGTGTACGCGGGGTCAGTACCACCGGAACCGTTTTCAATCGCAAAGAATTACTCGCCTTTCTCGATGAACATTCTTTAGTCTTCGAAAATATTTAATCGAAAACAAAAATTTTCTTTGAAACAAAAATTTATAGATTAATAAATACGAAGTCAATGTATATTACAATGGGTAGTTGTTGGTTTTAACTTCAAGGAATCTCTCATCATTCAGAAATTACCGAACGTTCACGGCGTGGGCTTGCCCCGCGTTGTTCGACTTAACACCAAAACACGGGGTAAACCCCGTCGTTAACTATTAACTATCAATTTATTAATTAATGGGTTGAAAATAAAAAATGAATTATTGGGTGTTTAAGTTAGTGAAACAAAGTACCTAAAAATAATAATGTTTTGAAAAATAAGGATATTGAGATGAATATTTTTAGGAAAGGACATTTATACTGTCAATGGGTAGAAATTGGTTGTTTTATTTGAAATCTCCCCCAAGGTGTAGTATCAAAAGGTAGGCAATGTTTCGCCGAAACATTTTTACTAATACGTTGCAATTATCCAAGACTTTTGAAATACCCTAAAATGTATGTTCAGAAATTGAATTTGAGATCATTTTCAAAAATTGGTAGAAAAATGTCCAATAATGTTCAAAAAACGATAAAATTGTTCAAAAATTGGACAATGCACATACAGTAACCCTAGATTTATTTTTGATAAGAGGTTGGAATTCTAGATTCTTTCGCCTTTGATAAAATCTTTTTCAGTTCCGGGGCCTGCGTATAACGATAAAACATGCAGCCGGAACGTACCGCCTTACCCCGCATCTCGCCTATGGCAAAATAACTCTTCCCGTTACGGAAAAAGTCAACAAACGCTGCATAAGGTACAACGCCCTTGTTCCAGTGTTCGATGGAGTTTTGAATGTCGTTTTCGAGAACCCCCGATAATTTAATGGCATTCGGCGAAAGAGGCGTCTGCCGGTCTTCCACCTTCGCGATCGTTCCCTGAGCGAATATCTGCACAGGTAATATGGCGAGCAAAATCATTGATAGTAAAACTCTTTTTGTCATATCATATCATTTTATAATATAAATTTCTTACTTTTAATATTTATATACGTTTACTGCAATTTATCACTATTTTACCTTTATCCGGTTTAATACGGAACAGGCTGTTATCTGTTTTTTCGACAAGACCTTTTTCGAATATTACACTGTAATCAACCCCGTTCAGTGAAGCCTTGATTTGATTGTTTTCGACAGAGCAGAACGGCAATTCGGCGTTCGGGGCTGTCTCAAGTTCTAAAAACCAGTCGGTGCCGCCTTTTGTGCAAACCATTTCGAAACGGTCTTCGTAGAACACAATCCTGAAAGTCTGTTTCGAGACTGTCGAAAACTCCACCTGCAAGACGTTATCCGGCAGTTCGGATACAACCGGTGCGTTTACTGCCGGACGATTCCCGTCCTTGTCGGTCAAACGCAGTCCCGCCTTTTTATCTTTCGAACTCCAGAGGAAGCCATCGATAAAAGGTAAAGTAGTGAAGATGCACTGATTGGACGTACCGGCTTTAGTCAGATAGTCCGATTCCATGCGTTCGTCGAAGAGATGTACGTCGCGAAAACGGAACGAAGCGCCTTCCCACATCAGGTTAACGCGGTAGAAACGGCTGTTGTACCAGACAGCTTTGTTGTTCAGATTTTGGTAATCGGTAAGAGCAGTAACGGCTGTGGCAGGCGTGAGCGGATAGTTTTCGCGAAACCAGCGTCCCGACGTTTCCAGCGTTTCGATTCGCACTTTTCCCTGTTTTTGTAATGAATCAAGCAACGGAATTTGTATCTCCAGCCCTTCTTTCATCCTTTTCCATGTAAAGGAATTTTCCTGACCTGCCTGCACGTAGTTAAATGCAAGACAGGGTTCGTCGAACATCGAACGGAAAAACCATTCAACCCAACTGCGTTTGCCGCCAGCGTCCCGATATACGGGTTCGAGCGAGATGACGCCCTGTCTGTTGCCGCCCAATCCTGTATCGTACTGATAAATCGGGTCGCTGCCCAACATTCGGAAAATGGGTACCGGTATTTGTCCCGATTCGGTTTGCGCCGGCATGTAAGCGTTTTTACGGCTCGGATAATACGCCTGATTCCAGTATCCTCCCCAGAGCGTATAGCCGTCGGTACCGATCTGGTCTTTACAGTTGCACGAAGCGACGATGTGATATTTGTCGTACATGTAGCCGAGCGTGTGCGCGTCGATAAACCACGAGCCGACCGAAGCGGGATATTTCCCGAATATGGCTTTGAATTGCACCATATATTCATCCACCAGTTTTTCACGCTCTTCGGGCGTATAGCCGGTAGCAAACCCGACATCAGCGTGCCAGTCCCAGGGGAAACATCCGCGCCATTCAAGTCCGACCGCTTCGACATGCGGCTGCGTGATTTCCCACCATGCTCCGACTTCAAAGCCGGAATTTTTCAGCAGTTCCTGATATTTGGGATTGAGCAAAGCGTCGTACTGTAACAGGAATGTCCCCGGTAAATCGTGACGTTTCAACTGTTTTATCTGTTCGACCACCGTTTCGTAAAGTTCATCCTGCATCATGTCAGGATCGCTGGCACGCGGCTCCAACTGCCGAATGAAATTGATGATATTCACAATGCGCGGCGCATCGGAGGATGAAACCGCCGTCTGTTGTTTCCCGCAGGAAACCAGCAAAAAAAATGCTAAAAGAAAAATATTAATTCTCATATCAGTGTTATTTTTTAATTATTTTAATTATTTTATTCATTCTATTTATTATTGGGGACTCCTAAAAACCTACTTTGTATATTTTGACTTTTACATAGAGCCGGAATCCCATTAAAACTCCAGTAAAAATCCGTGATGTCATTTTCAAACGTTGAATATATCCATTGCTTTTTTATTTTTCGCATTACAAATGCTTATACTCTCCGCTACCGAACTGCAAATTCGGCAGGACGGAAGAATAACGCCTGTTATGTTTTTAATCCACTTTTCCATAAAAATTTATATTTTCTTTCTTCATTTCGTCACAAATCCCGCATCTATCCAGTTTCCATAATCGAGGATATTGCGAGTTCCGGCGTCCATGCAGATCAGGTTAATCCGGTAACTGCCCTGTGGAATCTCCACATCGAAGCGCCAGGGTTCCTGCGAAATCCGCATCACCGGACTTTCGGCAACCTGAACGCCGTCGATAAACACTTTGAAGACTACGCTACTGTGCATTGCAAGAAATCGTCCGTTATTATCGTCGAGTATATTGTCGTCGATTCCTGCGCGGGCGACGAACCGCCGGTATTCCGGATTGAGTTCGTACTGCACCGACGAAGGCGCGCGAAATCCCATCCCGTGCGAATACGTTTCACCGCGCACCCGCAACGGTTTTCCTTCAAACGATTTGCCTTTTTGCGGATACCAGAGAAACATTGCAACGGCTTTGACGTAATCGTTCGGAATATACGTCAAATCATCAAGATAGACGTCCGGTTGCGGCGGCAGTTGCGACGGCAGTTTCACATAACAGGCTTCGCTCGACAGGCTGACCTGTTTCCCTTTACGGAAAGCCGCCGCTCGAATCGTTTGTGTCCGGTCGATATTCAGGGGGTGCGTATATAGGGATGATTTCGCTGTCGGTTCGCTGCCATCTACCGTATAACGTATTTCGCTTCCGTCCAGCCAGGGAGCGGTCAAAGTTATGACAGCCGGCTTTTCCATCAGATACGGACGGTCGGCTTTTCCCCAGGGTGCAAAGCGGACATAATCCGTCGGCGCGTCGGGTTTTATCAGTCCCAGTTTACGGAACTCATCTCCCATATTGATGCACTGGACGCCGGCTTCTATCAGGTCGTCGTCTGTTTCGGCAGTTCCCATATCAAGGGTATATCCGGAGGCGGGGTCGTAATGCGTAAAAGCGTCGTTGAGGTCTTGAGCCAGCATACAGTTGAACCCTGCTTTCCACAAATACGAAAGAGCGCCCGGTTTGCCAAAGACGCAGATATTCGTTGCAACACCCATATAGATGACGCCGGTGATACCCCGGTCGGAAAGGATGGTGTAAATTTCGTCGGTCGAAGCGGAAAACAGGTCGTTCTCGCCGATGACAAAATCGGGATTCATTCCGTCCCAGCCATAATTGACATGGCAGGGGATACCGGGACCGCATAGACAGCGCCCCATTTTGGCTGTAAACTTCACTTTGATATCTTCCCGTATTTCCGGCGTTTTGCGCGGTCGAACCGCAACCGCCTTTTCGTATCCCTGATGACCGGAATATATCGTGATTACATCGGAAGGATTCCAGATGATTTGTATCCCTGCGCGGCGGGCGGCGTCGAGCACGGCGTTCATGCGCGGAACCATAGCGGAAACACGCTCCGAACAGGTCATACACCAGTGATAGTTCCACATGTCGATGACAATGATTGCTGTTTTTGCCGGATTCAAAATTATGGGTTCCGATACGGTCTTTCCCGCGACGGAATCGTATTTCAGCACGTTAACCGGAAGATTTTGACTCTTACCCGGAGTAATGTTTGTTTCGATACGGTATATTTTCCCCGCTTTTGTTTCAAATTCCACGATATTTTCATCCAAGCGGTTGCATGGAATTTCTTTATTTCCATCCAACACCTTGACAGAGGTTTTCGTCCGCAGTCGGCAAGTTTTATCATAATTTGCTTTGAGCAGCACTTTCGACAGTTTTCCGTCTTTCCATGCAATATCAATATCGTAACCGCCACGCGCCCGAAGTCCTTCGACGGCACCGGTTTTCCACTGTTCGGGCAAGGCGGGAAGCAGCACAATTTCTTCGTTATGGCTTTGCATCAGCATTTCGGCAATCCCCGCAGTGATACCCGGCACTCCCTGGTTCCCTTCCATCGACGGCGTAACCCGGCTGTCTTCCGAATAGGGATGCACGCTTACTTCCGTCAGCATTTTATGCAGAATCCCGTATGCCTTTTCCGGTTCTTCAAGACGGGCGTACATGTTGATTTTCCATCCGCCAAACATTCCCATATACTTGAAGTCGCCACGCCGTTCGAGTACCTTCTTAACTGCCGCCGTCAACTTCGGCGACTTCTGCGGCGTTAAATCATTAT